>DAOLKI010000218.1:0-5101 GCA_035331665.1 Rhodocyclaceae bacterium | reverse complement strand
TCGCTGCCCGTGGTCAGCAGGCCCACGCGCAGGCGGCGGAAGACCGGCAGCCGGGCGATGCCCACCGAGGCGGCGAGCCCCAGGTCCTGGGGCCGCAGGCGCTTGCCGGCGGGCAGGATCTCGGCCCCGGCCATGATGTCGGCGCCGGCCCGGGTCACCCATTCGCCGGGCTTCGGCACGTGGTCGAAGGTCACGAAGGGCTGGCCGTCCGCCTCCTCGTGGCGGCACAGCTCCTGCATGACGATGGCGTCGCAGCCGGCCGGGATCGGCGCCCCGGTGAAGATGCGCGCCGCCGTCCCCGGGGCCAGCGTGTGGCCCACGCTGCCGGCCGGGATGCGCTGGCTCACCGGCAGCCGGGTGCCGGCCGCCGGCAGGTCGGCGCAGCGCACCGCGTAGCCGTCCATGAAGCTGTTGTCATGGGGCGGCACCATCAGCGCGGAGGCCTGGCCGGCGGCGAGCACCCGGCCCACCGCGTCCAGCGTGTCCAGTTCCTCCGTTTCGGCGACCGGGGTCGCGGCGGCCAGCAGATGGGCCAGCGCCTCGTCGAAGCTCAGCATTCCCTTGTTCATGGATGGATTCCTGCCGCAGAGGCGCAGAGGCGCCGAGAAAGGCGATAAGCCAAAGGTCCCGGGCACGCGGTCGGAGCTCGGGACAACCGCAGGTCGCGGCCCCGGAATGCACCTGGTCCTTCTCTGCGATCTCTGCGCCTCTGCGGCGGGTTTTTCAGGTTCATAGCTTCAGGTAATCCAGGATGAAGGCCGCGATGGCGTCCCGGTCGTCCAGCTCCAGGCGCGGCAGGGCGCCGGGGATCGGCGCATCCGAGGCCACCGCGACGATGCGCGGGTTCTCGGGCCAGATGAAGGGCTTGCCGTTCGCCTGGCGATGCACCTCCAGCTTGGGAATGGGTTCCTGCTTGAAGCCTTCGACCAGCACCAGGTCGCAGGGCGAGAAGCGGGCCAGGTGGTCTTCCAGCGTGGGCACGCCGTTCTTCGCCTCGTGCATCAGCACCCAGCGCTGGTCGGTGGCCACCAGCACCTCGCCGCTTCCCGCTTCGCGGAAGCGGTAGGAGTCCTTGCCCGGGCGGTCGATGTCGAAGCCGTGGTGGGCGTGCTTGATCACCGAGACGCGCAGGCCGCGGTTGATGAAGCGCGGGATCAGCGCCTCGATCAGCGTCGTCTTGCCGGCGCCGGAATAGCCGGCGATGCCGAAGGCCTTCATTGCAGAACCCTCACCGCAGGGGCGCAGAGGCGCGGAGAAACGCAAGGGATCGAGGATTCCGGCATCACGGGCCCCCCGGCCATCGGGTGACCCGACCCGCCCGGCAAGGGCAGCCCATCACGGGCACCTCCCGGGTCCGCTGCGTTGAAAAAGACGATTTCCAACGTCATGCCGTCGCGCCCTCCGCGCAGGGCACCTCGAGGACCGGCGCGAAGCCGCCGCCCGGGGTGCGGAAGTTGGTGGTCTGGCCCTGCCACAGGCGCGCGGCGACGAGCTGCACCGTGTCGCCGTAGACGTAGTTGCGCAGGTCCAGCTTGAGGTCCACGGCCTCGCCGGCCACGGCGAGCCGGCGGCCCGACGGGGGCACCAGGGCCTGGGCCACGTAGTCGCCGGCCATGATCTCCTCGAACACCCGGCGGGTCAGCTTGTCGCCCCGGTAGGTGGCCTTCGAGCCGTAGCCGGCCACGGGCTTGAAGAAGAGCTGGCGGCGGCGCGCCCAGAAGTCCTCGGCCCGGTCCGGCGCCACCAGCTCCGTGTGCGGGATGCCCTCCGCCAGCACGCGCCGCGTCTCCGCCGGCACGCCCCAGGCGGCGAGCAGCGCCTCGTCGCCCAGCACCGCCAGGTTGCGCTTGTCGGCATAGAGGGCATGGGCGTGGGGATGGGGCGTGACCACCACGCCGCCTTCCATCCAGGCCTCCCGCAGGCAGGCGTGGGCGGGCTCGTCCAGGCCGAAGTCCGTGAGCCGGTTGTAGACCAGGTCGATCCGGGTCTCGCCGAGCCAGAGCGTGCCGTGGCAGGCCACCAGGTCCTGCGGGTCGCAGACGTGGGCGGCGATGCCGTGGTGCTCGAAGAGCCGCTGGAACAGGACGAATTCCGGGTGCAGGAACTGGCCGGCGGGATCGTCGTCCACGATGGCCACGTGGCGCAGCGGCGCGTCGCCCCGCTCCAGCCGCCACTCGGCGCGGAACATCTCCATGAACAGGTGCTCGGGATCGTCGCCCCCCAGGCTGCCCGGCAGCAGGGCCTCCACGTCGCGGCAGCAGACCTTCTGGGCCCGGGCGAGGATGGCGTTGAGCAGCCCGCCACCGGCGTTGGTGTTGATCTCGATGAGCTGGGGGCCGTCGGCGCCCAGATGAAAGTCGTAGCCCAGGAAGACGCCGCGCGCCGCCGGCGCGTGGCGGGCCGACTCCGGCGCCCAGGCCAGCACCCGCTCCCGGTATGCGGGCAGGCGCACCACCGATTCCACGGCCGCCACCACCGCGGCCATGCGGTCCACGTCCACCTGGCCGACGAAGACCATGGAGTGGGCGAACAGGTAGGGCCGGCCCTCCATGACTTCCGCATGGAAGCCGGGGCTCTGCCGCTCCAGCTCGTCGCGCAGCCGCCCCTCGTCCAGGGAGACGCACTGGCAGCCGGCGTTCAGCCGGTCGGCGAGGGCAACGCAGTCGTGTTCGGGCATTCAGGAGAAGGAATTGAACCGCAGAGGCGCGGAGGCGCTGAGGAAAGCCAGGTGCTCGTCGCGATTGGAGCGCCCGTCCGACGGATCCCGCGAACGCGACATGCCGGCATTGGCCGTTTCGCCTTTCTCCGCGCCTCTGCGCCTCTGCGGTGGGGTGTGGGTCTTCATCGAAACCAGTTTACCCAACCGGCGCATCGGCCACGGCGGGGGCGGCGAAGAAATCCGCCACGTCGGCGGCCACCCGGGTCCGGCGCATGGGCGGCAGGGACTGCCAGACCCTCCTGCCGTAGGGCTTATCCACCAGGCGCGGGTCGCAGACCATCAGCACGCCCCGGTCCCGCTCGTCGCGGATCAGCCGCCCGGCGCCCTGCTTCATGCTGATCACCGCCCGCGGCAGCTGGTATTCGAAGAAGGCGTTGCGGCCCTGCTTCTTCAGGTGCTCGATGCGGGCGGAGAGGACCGGGTCGTCCGGCGGCGCGAAGGGCAGCTTGTCGATGATGACGAGCGAGAGGGCCTCGCCGCGCACGTCCACGCCCTCCCAGAAGCTCTGGCTCGCCACCAGCACCGCGTTGCCCAGGCGGCGGAAGCGCTCCAGCAGCTCGGAGCGGGAACCCTCGCCCTGCAGCAGCAGCGGGTACTCCTCACCCTCCGCCTCGATGCGCTCCTTGAGCAGTTCGTGGATGCGGCGCATGGCGCGCAGGCTGGTGCACAGCACGAAGGCCCGCCCGCCGGAAGCCCGGATCGCCGGCCAGGCGGCCTCGGCCACCGCCTCGTGGTACAGGGGGCTGTTGGGGTCCGGCAGGCCGCCGGGGCAGTAGAGCAGCGCGTGGGACTCGTAGTCGAAGGGGCTGCCCCAGCTCCCGGTCTCGGCCTCGAGCAGGCCCATCTCGCCCCGGTAGTGGGCGAAGTCGCCGGCCACCGAGAGGGTGGCCGAGGTGAAGATCCAGGCCCGCGGGTGCCCTTCCATCTGGCGCTGGAAGATCTCCGCCACCGACAGCGGCGTGAGGTTCAGGGTCACCGAATGGGTGGTCACGTCCGCCCAGCGCACGAAGCCCTCCTCCTCCGGCGTGGCCGCCTTGCGCCAGCGGCCGAAGCGCGGCATCAGTTCCTGCAGCCGGCGCAGGCAGTTGCCCAGGCCCTCGGAGCGGCCGGCCTGGGATTCCAGGTGGCGGTCGAGGAGCTCGAACTCGCCCATCAGCGCGCCCAGCGCGTCGGCGAAGCCGGCCCGGGCCTCCAGCTGGGGCGCCGACAGGCGCACCGGCTCCCGGTGGAAGACCAGCCGCAGGTCCCGGGCCGCCTTCTCCAGGGAGCGGCAGGCATCCTGCAGCGGCGCGTAGTCCCGGGCCGAGGCCACGGCCTCCAGCCGCGTGTCCCGGGCCAGGTCCACCACCTGCCCGGTGCCGACGGATTCGCCGAAGAAGAGGCCCGCCACCTCCGGGAGCTGGTGGGCCTCGTCGAAGATCACCGTGTTGCAGGCGGGCAGCAGCTCGCCCATGCCGTCGTCGCGCAGCATCAGGTCGGCGAAGAACAGGTGGTGGTTCACCACCACCACGTCCGCCGTCATGGCCTCCCGGCGGGCGGCGGTGACGAAGCATTCCTTGGCGTTCGGGCAGTCCTGCCCCAGGCAGTTCTCCCGCGTCGAGGTGGCCTGGGCCCAGGCGCCGGAATCCTCCGGCACGGCCGCCAGTTCCGCCTTGTCCCCCGAGCGGGTGGCCTTGGCGAAGCGGACGATGGCCTGCAGGTGCCCGGCCTCCGCCCGGGAGGCGAACTGCCCGCCCTTGGCGGCGCGCTCCAGGTGGTAGTGGCACACATAGTTGGCGCGGCCCTTCAGGAGCGCCACCGTCAGCGGCAGGCCGAGGGCATCGCGCACCGTCGGCAGGTCGCGCTTGAAGAGCTGGTCCTGCAGGGTCTTGGTGCCGGTGGAGACGATGACCTTGCCGCCGGAACGCAGGGCCGGCACCAGGTAGGCGAAGGTCTTGCCGGTGCCCGTGCCCGCCTCGGCGATCAGGGCCTTGTTGCCCTCGATGGCGGCGGCGATGCGCCCGGCCATCTCGATCTGCTGGGGCCGCACCCGGAAGCCGGGGATGGACCGGGCCAGGGGTCCGTCTGCGGCGAATATGCGGTCGAGGTCGGCCATGGGGCGGAGGATGGTAGCACGCGGCAGACGGGGGTCAGGCGCGGGGGCGGTCCACCGCCCCGGGGCCGCCCTTCGGTCGCACCCTTCGTTCGCACCCTTCATTCGAATTGACCCCGAATCCGCGCTCAATTCCCCACGCCGTCGACTGAAAGGCCGGCGCTATCCTGCCGTTGACCGTTGCATCCCCCGTCAAGACCCTCCCTGCCATGATCATCGAATCCGTCGAACTGGTCGCCCGCCCGAACGCGCCGGCCTACGAAGAGAAGTTCTACCGCGCCCACCCGGAC
>DAOLKI010000217.1:0-5126 GCA_035331665.1 Rhodocyclaceae bacterium | reverse complement strand
GGCGAACGGGGCCGCGGCAAGACCCAGGACGCCAAGAACCTGCCGCTGATCATGGCGATGCACGATTGCGCCTACGTGGCCACCGCGTCGACGGCCTTCATGGAGGATTTCTACGCCAAACTGGACCGGGCCATCGCCGCCGCCCGGCACGGCTTCGCCTACCTGCACGTCTATTCGCCGTGCACGACGGGCTGGCGCTTCCCGGCCGAGAAGAACATCGAGGTGGCACGCCGCGCCGTCGAGTGCAACTTCGTCACCCTGTGGGAATTCACCCCGGCGGCCGGCCTGCGCTTCACCCGCGACCCGGACCGGCCGCGGCCCCTGGCCGACTATCTGGCGACCCTGGGCAAGTTCCGCCACCTGAGCGCCGGGCAGGTGGGCCACCTGGAAGCCCGTCTGGCGGAAAATGTGGCGCGGCTGCGCGGCCTGGTGCGCGAACCGGCGGCCGCCTGAAGATTGCGAGCCGGACGCAGAGCCGGCCGCTCAACCCCAGGACTTTCACCGCAGAGGGCACGGAGGACGCGGAGGGCACCGAGGACAGGCGGAGGATTTCGGGGCATGCGGGATTGCACCTATCCACCCGTTCGTCGGAAAGGTGCGCAGGCACGCCCCCGGATGCGCCGTATTCCTCCGCGTCTCTGCGGCGGGTTTCCGGTTCAACCAAGCACGGAGGAGGAGCACCATGGCGAAAAAGCGGGCCTTCGAGCCCATCGAGGTGGCGAGCCGGGACGAGATATCGGCGCTGCAGTTGCAGCGCCTCCGATGGTCCCTGCAGCACGCCTACGACAACGTGCCGCACTACCGGAAGAAGTTCGACGAACGCGGCGTCCATCCTGCCGACCTGAAGGACCTGAAGGACCTGGCCCGGTTCCCGTTCACGACCAAGGCCGACCTGCGCGACAACTATCCCTACGGGCTTTTCGCCACGCCGATGCGGCAGGTCGTCCGGGTGCACGCCTCCTCCGGGACCACGGGCAAGCCGACGGTGGTCGGCTACACGCAGAAGGACGTGGACACCTGGTCGACGATCATGGCCCGCTCCATCCACGCCGCCGGCGGCGGGCCCGACGACATCCTGATGGTCTCCTACGGCTACGGCCTGTTCACCGGCGGCCTCGGTGCCCACTACGGGGCCGAGAAGCTGGGCTGCGCGGTGATCCCCATGGGCGGCGGCCAGACGGAAAAGCAGGTGCAGTTGATCAACGACTTCAAGCCGACCGTGGTCATGGTGACGCCCTCCTACATGCTGGTCATCGCCGAGGAAATGGAGCGCCAGGGCTTCGCTCCGCGCGAGAGCAGCGTGCGCCTCGGCATCCACGGCGCGGAGCCGTGGACCAACGAGATACGCGGCGCCATCGAGGAGCGCTGGGACTGCGATGCCATCGACATCTACGGCCTGTCGGAGGTCATGGGCCCCGGCGTCGCGCAGGAATGCCTCGAGACCAAGGACGGCCTGACCATCTGGGAGGACCACTTCTATCCCGAAGTCATCGACCCGGAGAGCGGCGAACTGCTGCCGGACGGGGAACTGGGGGAACTGGTCTTCACCTCGCTGTCCAAGGAGGCCATGCCGGTGATCCGCTACCGGACGCGCGACCTGACGCGCCTGCTGCCGGGCACCGCCCGGTCGATGCGGCGCATGGCGAAGCTCACCGGACGTTCCGACGACATGCTCATCATCCGCGGCGTCAACGTCTTTCCCTCCCAGGTCGAGGAACTGGTGATGCGCCAGCCGGAACTGGATTCCATCTACCAGATCGTGCTGGACAAGGACGGGCCCCTGGACCGGATGTCCGTCAACGTGGAGTTCCGCCCGGCCCACCTGAACGCGAGCCCGGCCGAACAGCACCGGGTGGCGGGGGAACTGCACCACGCCATCAAGTCCTACGTGGGCGTCTCGGCGCACGTGAACGTGCTCCATTCCGGGGGCGTGGAGCGGACCATCGTGGGCAAGGCGAAGCGCGTGGTGGACCGTCGTCCCAAGTGAATATCCGGGCATGCTGCGGGGTTGAATACCCGAGCAATGGTGCACCGCATATGGATTTTTCCGTTTTGGTGGTGCAGATTGGGCGCATTACGACGAGACACCTACGGAGGAGGAGGGTGCCATGGACAAGAGTCGCGACACTTCCGGCATCGACGAATTCGAACGGCAGTTCGGCCTGCTCGCCTGGACCACGGGCCGCCTGGACATGCTGCCGGCCCAGAAGGTGCAGCAGGAACTGGTCCAGGACATGCTGGACTGGCTGGCCCACTACACGCGCGAATATTTCGGCTTTCAGGAGCGCCTGATGCGCGAGTTCTGGAACCCGGAGGCCTTCAAGGCCCGCATGCACGCGCACATGAACTTCCGGCGCAAGCTGTCGTCACTGTGCCTCGACATGATGCGCGGCGACCCGACGGTGGCGGAACGCATGCGTGCCCTGTGTCACGAGATGCTCGAGGACGCCCAGGCCCATGACCGGCCCTTCGTGGATTTCCTGAAGGAAACCCAGCCGCCGATCCGCCTGCGCCGCAAGACGCGCCACAACGATCCCGCCAAGGTCGTCGCCCAGTTGTTCCCCCACCTGCAGGAACGCGCCGCCTGAGTCTGCCGCGCCCGGCGGCGCCGGCCGGGGGCCGGGAACTTCGGGGCGGGCTTGCGGTCCCACCCCGGTCCCGGCTTAGAATGGGCCCCATGTCCTACCGTCGGCTCCGCCTGCTGATCGTCTTCTTCGCTGCCGCCTGGCTGCCGTTCTCGGCCGTGGCGGCCGTGACCATGCCCTTCTGCATCCACGGCCACCCGGGTTCCCAGGGCCCCGACGGTGCCGAATACGGACAGGCCGCCGGCAGTCTCCCGGGTTCCCGGGACCATGCCGGACCTGCCGGCCACGGCGACTGCCATGAACACGCCGCGACCCCGGCCGGGACGGCCGGCGCCCAGGACGGCATGGCCTGCGACCAGTGCGGCTTCTGCCACCTGGCCTGTGCCGGCATGATCCCGTCGGAGGCCGCCGCCACGGCAGACCATCCGGCCGCGCACGTGCTCGCCGGCCTCACCGCGACGCTGCATTCGGACCCGCTGCCGGAACCGCTCCGGCGTCCGCCGCGAAGCCTCTGACCCCGCCCCCGGTCCCCGCGGACCGGGCGTCCCGTCCTTCCCGCGCGCCCTCGACCGAGGTCCCGCCGGGGTCATTGCATCGAACCATCGCGGAGTCCACCATGACATTCCAATCCCTGCTGCCGGCGGCGATCGCTGCCTCCGTCCTCGCCCTCGCCCCCCTTTCCGTCCCCGCCGCCGACCACATGCACGACCACGGCAAGCCCGCCGCGGCCGCCGCCGCCCCGGCGCCCGCCCAGGGGGAGGTGAAGAAGGTGGACAAGGCCGGCAAGACCGTGACCCTGGCCCACGGGCCGCTCGAGAACCTCGGCATGCCGGCCATGACCATGCAGTTCAAGGTCAAGGAGGCGAAGTGGCTCGACGGCCTGAAGCCCGGCGACAAGGTGAGCTTCCAGGCCATGATGGCCGGCGGCGACGTGGTCATCACCAGCCTCGACAAGAGGCCCTGAGCGTGGCCGGCAGGAAGGGATGGCGGCCCGCGGCCGCCATCCTGCTGGCCGCGGGCCTGCTCCCGGCCGGTCCCGGCCTGGCCGAGACCGTGATCGGCGGCAGTGTCCAGAGCCTGCTCGACTTCGCGCGGGACAGGCATCCGGAATTCGCCGCCATGCGTCTCGAGGCCGAGGCCGCCCAGGCCCGCGTGCAGCCGGCCGGCGCGCTGCCCGACCCGGTGTTCCGCATGGAACTGCGGGACCTGACCAACCGGGGCACCGATGCCGCACCCAACGTGCTGCCCGCGCGGATCGGCAGCACCAAATACACCGTCATCCAGCCCCTGCCCTGGTTCGGCAAGCGCGACCTGAAGGAATCCGCCGCCGCGGCGGGCGCCGACGAGGCGGAAGGCCGCGCGCGGGGTACCTGGGCCGACCTGGCCCTGCGCATCAAGCAGACCTACGCGCTGCACCACTACCACCAGGTCGCGATCCGCCTGAACCAGGAAAGCCTGGACCTCATGGCCCGCGTCGAGGACATCGCCCGCACGCGCTACGCGGCCGGCCTCGTGCCCCAGCAGGATGTCGTGCGCGCCCAGACGGAGCAGACCGCCATGCGTTCCGACCTCGCCGCCATGGAGGGGGACAGCGCCCAGGCCAGCGCCCGGATGCGCAACCTGCTCGGGCGCCCGCCCGATGTCCGCCTGCGCCCGCCGGACGTCCTGCGCCCGATGCCCACGCCGGCCAGGCTCGACTTCGCGGCCCTGGAGGCCCGCCTGCGCGCCGCGAACCCGTGGCTGCAGGCCGACGAGGCCCGCATCCGCACCGCGGAAAGCAACCGGGACCTCACCTACCGGAACCGCTATCCCGACCTGAGCCTGGGCGTGTCGCCGATCCAGACGCGCAACCGGGTGAACGAATGGGAGGTGATGCTCGAGCTGAACATCCCGCTGCAGCAGGAAAGCCGGCGCAGCCAGGAACGCGAGGCCGAACGCATGCTCGATGCCGCCCGCATGCGCCGCGAGGCCTCCCTCAACCAGGCCCTGTCCGACCTCGGCGAGAGCCTGGCCGGCCTGGAGGCGGCCCGCCGCCTGGAGCAACTCACCGAGACCCAGATGCTGCCCCAGGCGGAACTCGGCTTCCGGGCCGCGCTGGCCGCCTACGAGAACGGCCGCGTCGACTTCGCGACCCTGCTGGACGCCCAGCGGCAGATCCGCAAGGCGCGCCAGGACCTGGTCAAGGCCCGCGCCGAACAGCGCATCCGTCTCGCCGAGATCGAGCGCCTGGTCGGGGAGGATTTGTGATGCGAAGGGCGAAAGGCATTCACCACGGAGGACGCAGAGTGCACAGAGAAAAAGCGAAGGAAAGCCATGGTTGATGCATTCGACAGGCAAGCTGATTTCATTCCCGAACTCGCCTCGATTTCCTCTGCGACCTCTGTGTCCTCTGTGGTGAATCCGCGTTTTTTCCTGCGAGGGAATCCCGATGAGCGCTAAATCAATCCCGGCCGTCGCGATCGTCGTCGTCGCCGTCCTCGCCGCCAGCGGCGGCTACTGGTTCGGCCGCGGCCAGGGCCCGGCGGCGCCCGCCCAGATGGC
>DAOLKI010000216.1:0-5129 GCA_035331665.1 Rhodocyclaceae bacterium | reverse complement strand
CGGGCCCTCGCGGGTGAGCCATCCGCCGCGCCGGCGGCCGCCGCGGCATCCCGGGCCGAGGCGTCCGGCCTGGCGGTGACGCGGCGCACCGTCAGTCGCGAGTCGGAGCGCAGCGCGTTTTCGGCCCGTGGCGTCGTCGCCACCGCGGATGGCCGCGAAATCGCGGTGGCGGTGGAACTGGCGATGGCCCGGGAACACGTGGAGGTCTCGCAAACGCGGGTGGCCGTCGGCAGCGGGCCGCGCCAGGACCCGCTCGTTCTCAATCTGGATGGCGGCCCCGTGCGGCTCTCCGCCGCGCGGCATGCCATCGACCTGAACGGGGACGGAGCCGCCGAGGCGGTGCCGCTCCTGGCCGGCGGTTCGGCCTACCTCGCCTGGGACCGGAACGGAAACGGCCGGGTGGACGACGGCGGCGAGCTCTTCGGCCCGGTCTCCGGCGACGGGCTGGGCGAGCTCGCGGCCCGGGATTCGGACGGGAACGGCTGGATCGACGAGGCCGACCCGGCCTTCGCGCGCCTGTCCCTCTGGGCGCCCGCCGCGGCCGGCGGCGGACGCCTGACCGGCCTCGCCGAGGCGGGCATCGGCGCCATCGGGCTCGCCTCGGCCGCCACCCCGTTCGAACTGCGCGGGGCGCGCAACGAAGACCTCGGCGCGGTCCGCCGGACCGGCGTGTACCTGACCGAGGCCGGACATGCCGGCACGATGCAGGAGATCGACCTGACGGCTTGAACCGGGACGAAACCCGGCCCGGATGCGGGGGTCCTCTGGTACACTTTCATCACAAAGCATCCCTCCGGAAAGGTAACACCATGCATGTGGCGGACATGAAGATCTGGGTCCGTTTGACGGCTGCCATCTGGTTGATGCTGATCGTCGCATGGACCGGCGTGATCCTCTGGGAAAGCCAGGTCAACCGGCAGACGGCGATCGCCCAGGCCGCCGATTTCTCCCTGTCGATGCACGAGGCCACCATGGCCGGGCTCACCGGCATGATGATCACCGGAACGGTGGGCCAGCGGGAAGTCTTCCTCGACCAGATCAAGCAGCTCTCTGTCATCCGCGATCTGCGCGTCATACGCGGCGATGCGGTCACGAAACAGTTCGGCCCGGGCACGGCGAAGGACGAATCGTCCGTCGATGCGGTGGAGCGGAAGGCCCTGGAGACGGGAAAGCCGTTCGTCGAGGTCCAGTCGGACGCGAAGGGGGAATTCCTCCGCGTGGTGCGGCCGGCGCCGGCCCAGAAGAACTACCTGGGCAAGGATTGCCTGATGTGCCACCAGGTGCCGGAGGGCACGCCGCTGGGCGTGGTCAGCATGAAGATCTCCCTGGACCAGGTCAACGCGGCGGTGGCCGCGCAACGCATGAAGTCGATCCTCGCCGCGCTCGTGGTCAGCGTGCCCATGCTCGGATTCATCTACCTGTTCGTGCGCCGGGCCGTCACCCTGCCGCTGGAGAGCATGGTGCGCGGCCTGAACGAGATCGCCAGCGGCGAGGGCGACCTGACCCGCCGGCTGGACGTCCGCGGCCGCGACGAGATCGGTGCCGCGGCGACGGCCTTCAACGAGATGATGGGCAAGTTCGCGGCCCTGGTCCGGCATGTCAGCGATTCGGCGAGCCAGGTTTCCGCGGCGGCGCGCGATCTGGCGACCAGCGCAAGCCAGGTGGCCTCCGGATCCCAGCAGCAGAACGAGAAATCCTCCCTGGCGGCGGAAGCGGTCGAGGAAATGGTCAACAGCATCGCCTCCATCGCCCAGAGCACCGAGCACGTCCATCAGCAGTCCCAGGAGAGCCTGCGCCGCTCCGAGGAAGGCAGCCGCAGCCTCGCGCAGTTGGTCAGTGACGTGGAGATGGTCGAATCCACCGTGCGTCAGATCGCGGCAGCGGTCACCCAGTTCGTGCACAGCGCCGAATCGATCACCACCATCACCCGGGAGGTGAAGGACATCGCCGACCAGACCAACCTGCTGGCCCTCAACGCCGCCATCGAGGCGGCACGGGCCGGCGAACAGGGGCGCGGTTTCGCGGTGGTCGCCGACGAGGTGCGCAAGCTGGCCGAGAAGTCCTCCGGGTCGGCCAACGAGATCGACGCGATCACCCGCACGCTCGCCGAGCAGTCCCAGGCGGTGCAGCACTCCATCGACGCCGGACTGGACCACATCGCCTCGAGCCAGCGCTCGGTGGAGACGGTATCCGGCGTACTGGCGGCGGCGGGCAGTTCCGTGACCCAGGTGGGGACGGGCCTGGACGCCATCGCCGAAGCCACGGAAGCGCAGCGCCAGGTGAGCACCCAGGTGGTGGGGAACATCGAATCCATCGCGGCCATGGCGCGGGAGAACAACAGCGCGGTGGAACTGACGGCCGGCTCGGCGCAGCACCTCGAGGACCTGGCCGGCACCCTGCAGGCGACGGTCAGCCGCTTCCGCACCTGACGGCCGGTCCGCCGGGAAGGCCGGCGGTCAGCCGCGCTTCCAGGCCTCGTCCAGCGGTTCCAGTTCCAGTTCGAGCCTGTCGACCTGGGTCGCCACCTTGGCGTCCTCGGCGTGGATCGCCAGGGACTCGTTGGCCAGCGCGAGGCGCCGGACGACGGCGGCCACCAGCGCCTGGCGGAAGTGCTCCAGGCATTCCTCGGAGGCCAGGGCCAGGGCCGCCGGGTTCACCTCCAGGAAGGTGATCGGCGTCAGCGTCACCACGGTCGAGGAACGGCGCGGCACGGCGGTGTTCAGGTAGGCCGTTTCCCCCACGCACTCCCCCGCCCCGATGACGCCGAGCCGCTTGCCCGACAGGGACACCTCCACCTCGCCCTGGACCAGGATGCCGAAACTGGTGTCCTCGTCGCCTTCCTTCATCAGCACCGTGTCCGCGTCGATTTCACGCCAGTTGCTGATGCGCAGCGCCTCCCATATCTCCACATCCTCGAATTCGACGAAGAATCCCAGTTTGCGCAGGGCCTCGAACCGCCGGGTGTCCATGGGGACGTAGTTGTCGTCGAGGATCTGGTAGCGGACGGCCGACAGGTCCTTGGCCATCTCGGCGCCGTTCCGGTAGCGCGAGTACAGGTCCTTTTCCAGCGCCTTCTGGATGATCTTGTCCATCGTCGGCGGCACGTTCGGGTTGAGCTGGGAGGCGGGCGGCGCGTCGGCGTTGATGATCTTGTAGACGAGCTGCGCCTGGTGCTTGGCGCGGAACGGCAGGCGGCCGGTCAGCAGCTGGTAGAGCACCACCCCCAGGGAGTACAGGTCCGTCTTCTGGTTCAGCGGGTAACCCTTGATCTGCTCCGGCGACATGTAGGCCGGAGAGCCCACCCCCATGATGAAGGTCGAGTCCGCCTCGCTCTTCTTGCTGATGTCCAGCGCCAGGCCGAAGTCCGTGATCTTCACGTCCTCCTCGCCGACCATCATGATGTTGGCCGGCTTGATGTCCCGGTGCACCACCCCCTGCTTGAAGGCATGGTCCAGGGCCAGGCAGCACTTGAAGATGATGCCGACCACCTGGTGCACGGGCAGCAGCTTGTCGAAGGTGACGAACTGGTCCAGGGCGTCGCCCTGCAGGAACTCCATGACGATGTAGGCCTGTTCCTCCTCGATCACCGTCTCGAAGACCTTGACGATGTTCGGATGGTCGAGAACCCGGCCCACCTTGCCTTCGGTCGCGAAGAGCTTGCGGATGCGCCGGTTCCACTGGCCCTCGGCCGACTGGTCGAAACGCACGAGCTTGACCGCCACCGACTCCCCGTTCTCCGGGTTCTCGCACAGGTAGACCGTGGCCGTGGCCCCCCGCCCGGCCTCCCTGATCACCTTGTATTTGCCTATGGATTCCATCGTCGCGAGTCGAGCCCGGCCATTCCCGGTCGATATCCCGGGGGCAATGATAATCGAAGCCTTCCCGGGCGCAGGACGACGGGCATCAATTCCCCTCTTGAAATTTCGCCCGCCACCCCAATAAGTGAAAAGTTGTCCCGATACCCACCCGCGAGCCATGGAAATGCAGGAAAACAACCCCGTCAACGAAATCCCGACCGAGAGCCTGGAGGCTCCCGCCACCACCCCGAACGCCGCGCCCGCATCGCCCCCCGGGCCCGACGCCCCGCCCGCTCCCGAGGTGATGCCCAGCCTGGAAGAACAGCTCCGGACGGCCGAGTTGAAAGCCGCCGAGCATCACGACGCCTGGCTGCGCGCCAAGGCCGAGACGGAGAACGTGCGCCGGCGCGGCCACGAGGAAGCCCAGAAGGCGGGCAAGTTCGCCGTCGAGAAATTCGCCGGCGAACTGCTGGCCGTGAAGGACAGCCTGGAGGCCGCCCTGGCCAACGAGAGCCAGGATCCGGCGGCCCTGCGGGCCGGCGTCGAGCTGACGCTGCGGCAACTGGTGTCCGCCTTCGAGAAATCCAGCCTCGCCGAGATCAACCCGCTGGAGCAGAAGTTCGATCCGCACCGGCACCAGGCCATCAGCCAGGTGGAGGCCGACGGGGAGCCCAATCGGGTCGTTACCGTGCTCCAGAAGGGCTACGCCCTGCACGACCGGGTGATCCGGCCGGCCCTGGTGGTGGTGTCCAAGGCCCGCGCCGCCGCCCCGCCGGCCGCTTGAATCGGCCCTGCAAAACCCCATATCGAACACAGTCAAGTCATCCACGAACATCGAGGAAACCAACATGGGCAAGATCATCGGCATCGACCTGGGCACCACCAACAGCTGCGTCTCCATCATGGAGGGAGGCAAGCCGAAGGTCATCGAGAACTCCGAGGGCGCCCGCACCACGCCGTCCATCGTCGCCTACGCCGACGACGGCGAGATCCTGTGCGGCGCACCGGCCAAGCGCCAGGCCGTCACCAACGCGAAGAACACGCTGTTCGCCGTGAAGCGCCTGATCGGGCGCCGCTTCGAGGAAAAAGAGGTCCAGAAGGACATCGACCTGATGCCTTTCCGGATCCTGAAGGCCGACAACGGCGACGCCTGGGTCGAGGCCCGCGGCAAGAAGATGGCGCCGCCCCAGGTGTCGGCCGAAGTGCTGAAGAAGATGAAGAAGACCGCCGAGGACTACCTGGGCGAGGAAGTCACCGAGGCCGTCATCACCGTGCCCGCCTACTTCAACGACTCCCAGCGCCAGGCCACCAAGGACGCCGGCCGCATCGCCG
>DAOLKI010000215.1:0-5133 GCA_035331665.1 Rhodocyclaceae bacterium | reverse complement strand
CAGACCCTGGCCCGTGCGGAGTATGCTGCGGACCTTCGTCCCCAGGCCACACTCCACCCATTCGGAACGGCAGACCATGACGCATAGCCTACGCCTCGGCATCCCCAAGGGAAGCCTGCAGGACACCACCCAGAAGCTCTTCGCCCACGCGGGTTTCGACCTGCGCATCTCCGGACGCTCCTATTACCCGAGCATCGACGACGCGGAGATCGAATGCATCCTGATCCGGCCGCAGGAGATGGCGCGTTACGTGGGCCAGGGCATCATCGACTGCGCCATCACCGGCCTGGACTGGATCCTGGAAACGGGCGCCGAGGTGGCCGAACTGGCCGACCTGCGGGCCCCCTGGCCGAACTACGGCGTGGTCCGCTGGGTCATGGCCGCCAAGGAGGACTCGCCCTTCCAGTCCGTGCAGGACCTGCAGGGCAAACGCATCGCCACCGAGGCGGTGGGCATGACGCGGCATTTCCTCGATCGGCATGGGGTGACCGCCGAGGTCGAATTCTCCTGGGGTGCCACGGAAGTGAAGCCGCCCATACTGGCCGACGCCATCGTCGACGTGTCGGAAACCGGATCGTCTTTGCGCGCGAACAATCTCCGCGTCCTGCACGTGGTGCTGGAAAGCACGCCGCGCTTCATCGCCAACCGGGTGTCCCTGGAGGACGCCTGGAAACGCGGCAAGATCGACCGTGTGCTGATGCTCCTCAGGAGCGCCATCGCGGCGGCGACCCGGGTCCTGCTCTCGATGAACGTTCCGCGCCCGGCCCTCGACGGCGTGCTGGGCATCCTGCCCGCCTTGGGATCCCCCACCATTTCACCCCTCACCGGCGAGGATTGGATGGAGGTGAGCACCGTCGTGGAGGAAAAGCTCGTCCGCGAACTCATCCCCCGCCTTTACGCCGCCGGCGCCCGCGGCGTCATCGAACTCCCGATCAACAAGATCGTCGAGTAACCGCCCCGCCGCGAGCCGGCCACGGCCCACGGGCGACCAAGCTATTCGGCCACCGCCACGTGTTCGTCGACGTAGTGCTTCAACACCCGCTTCAACGCGGCGCTGTGGCGCCGATCCCCCTTCGCGCGCGCTTGCCGGATGTCATCCTCGATCATCCGCTTGATGCGCAGGGACCCGCCCGGCTCCTGAATCAGGTAGTTCCCCATTTCGAGGGCGACCAACTCGGGCAGCCCTTCATGCTCGGCGATGGCGAGAACCTCGTCCTCGCTGAGCTCGGACATGTCGATGCAATCCTGGAGTGTGAGATACATGTTCCGACCCTCCTTCCAACTGTTACACGGCTCCTGCTTGAGGTGTAGACCCGCACGGGGGAATTGCAAGTCTTCCCGGCCTCACCGATAGGAATCGAGGATCCTGTGCAGGTCGGCGGCCCGGATCGGTTTCGCCAGGTAGTCGTCCATGCCTGCCTCCAGGCAGCGCTCCCGGTCGCCGGGCATGGCATTGGCGGTCATCGCGATCACCGGCGTGCGCGCCCGCCCCTCGCCGATTTCCAGTTGGCGGAACCGTCGTGTCGCCTCCAGTCCGTCCATGACGGGCATCTGCATGTCCATCAGGATGATCGCGAAACGGGCGTCGGCAAGCCTCGTCAGCGCTTCCTGGCCGTTTTCCGCGAGCGTCACCGTGCAGCCCCGTTTTTCGAGCAGGGCCTTGGCGAGTTTCTGGTTGACGGGTGTGTCCTCGACAACGAGGACGGAGAGTCCCGTTGCCGAAGCCGGTTCGAGGACCGATGCTTCGGCCGTGGCGGAGGGCTCGGCCGCGGTCGTCCGGTGCGGATGCCCCGCCGTGCCGACGGAGACAGTGAAATGGAAGGTACTGCCTGCCCCCGGCTCGCTTTCCGCCCAGATGTGGCCTCCCATGAGTTCGACGAGTCGCCGGGAGATGCTCAACCCGAGGCCGGTGCCGCCATAGCGGCGGGTGGTGGAACTGTCCTCCTGGGTGAAGGCGTCGAAGATGTGGTCTAGCTTTTCCGGGGCGATGCCGATGCCGGAATCCGCCACGGAGAAATGGAGCAGCCCGCCGGCGCCGGCGCCATCGGCCGGGGTCTCCAGGGCGCAGCGCAGTTTCACCCCGCCGGCTTCGGTGAATTTGACGGCATTCCCGATCAGGTTCAGCAGGACCTGACGCAGGCGCACCGGATCGCCGGTCACGGTTGCCGGCACCTCGGGGCCGACGTCCGATGCGAGCTGCAGTCCCTTTTCCCGCGCCCGCAGGGCGAGGGAGCGGAGCGCGTCCTGCATGGCATCGCGGAGGTCGAACTCGATGACCTCCACGGCCAGCATGCCGGACTCGATCTTGGAGAAATCCAGGATGTCGTTGATGACCGTCAGCAGGGCCTCGGCGGACTTGCGCACCATGCCCACGTATTCGCGCTGTTCGTTCTCCAGTCTTCCGTCGAGGATCAGGTCGGTCATGCCGAGGATGCCGTTCATCGGTGTCCGGATCTCGTGGCTCATGTTGGCCAGGAACTGGCTCTTCGCCCGGTTCGCCGCCTCCGCCGCCTCCTTCGCCTGCTCGAGTTCCTGGCGTCCGGCCTCCCGCTCGTGCACCAGCGCCAGGATGGTGCGCGACAGTTCCGCGATGTCGTCGGTCCCATCGCCGGAGGCGATTCCCGGGCGCAGTCCCGACAAGGCGTCGCGCAGGGAACCCAGCGCCTTTTCGCGAGCCAGGAGCTCCCTGCGCAGGCTGGTGGCGGTCCGGTTCAGCACCTGGAAGGTGTGCTGGAATTCGATGGGCACGTCGTCCGCCAGGTCCTCGCCGAGGGATTCCGAATCGCCTGGAAGGGCGCGCTCGTAGCGACTGACCTTTTCCAGGGAGCCGAGCCATTTGCGCAGGGGAAACCAGATCAGCGCCAGGCCTGCCACGAACCCCCCGGCAGCCAGGGCCAGGGCGCCACGCACCAATTCCCAGAGCTGGCCGGCAATCGCCTCGACGGCGAATGCCAGGCGCAGCACGCCGTAATCCCGGCCGCCGACGGAGATCGTGCGATTCACCTCCTGCAGGTGTTCGGCGACGGATGCGCGCAACCAGACCGGCGGGGGCACGGCCGGTTTCGCCGGGTTCTCTGCCCGGACCGCGCCGCCGGTCAGGTCGAAGAAGGCCGCCGAGGAGAACTGGGAGCGGGTGATGGCCCGGTCGAGGACGCGCTTGATGGTGTCGTAGTCGCCGATGACCGCGCTCTCCGATACCGTCTGGGCCACGACCTCGATCATCATCGTCGCGGATTGCTCCGCCTCCTCCATCGACTGGATGAACTGGGTCTGGTAGAAGAGCCAGAGCCCCCCGCCCACGAAGGCCAGCAGCGTCGCCGAATAGAGGGCATAGACCCGGCCGACCAGGGAGCGCGGCAGCAGGCGGGCCAGCGGATTCACGGCGGCGGATCAGCGCAGGGACGCGGGGGCCGTCTGGTAGAAACGCCGGTAGGCGGCATACTCCGACCCGTTGGACGGGATGAAATAGGCATCGGAGGTCAGGCCGACCTTGAGCGAGGCCTGATGCAGAATCTCCTTGCCCCGCGGATCCTTGTGCATGTTCGCGAAGGCGTTGGCGACCGCCTTCAGGTCCTTTTCCGGCACCTTGCCCGAGGCCATCAGGGCCAGGTCGTGGAAGGGCTCCGAGCTCCAGAGGATGCGGAACTTCCGGTTCTCCCGCTGGGCGTAGCCCTCGATCAGCTGCGAGTTGCCGCCCACGGCCTTCACCTTGCCCGCGAAGAGTTGCGCCAGGGCCCCGTTCTGGTTGCCGCCGAAAACGACCTTGACGTCTACGCCCTTGGACAGCAAATGGGCATAAGGAACCTTGTAGGCGATGAAAGCCTCGGGGCCCGGGAAGGCGACCTCCTGGTCCTTCAACTGGGCGAGATCCGTGATCGGGGAGTCGGCCGGCACGACGATCTGGCCATGGACGGGCGGCATCTGCCGACGCCCGAAGACCTTCCAGCCGAGTTGTTCCCGCTCCGGGCTGAACAGGTGGTTGGTGAACACGAACTCCACTTCCTGGGTCAACACATAGGCGGTCGTGTCCGCCGAGGTCCGGCCGATCTTCAGGGCCAGCTTCACGCCGCTGGTTTCGGACACGTACTGGATGATCGGGTTCCAGTAGGCGGCCGTCAGGTTGATGTCGTACTGGTTGACCGGGGAAAAGCGATAGGCCGACTCCTGGGCGAGGGAGGCTTGGGCGTGGGCCAGGAAGGCGAACGTGGCAAGGCAGGCAAGGATGCGGCGGAACATCTTCTTCTCCCCGGCTTGATTCAGATTCCAATTATAGGGAAGCCCGTCGCGGCCTTTCCGCGTGGAACGGCATGCGACCCCGGCATCGCCCGGCGAACGATCGCCGGTGCCGCGCAACCGGCGCCCCGTGGCGCATCGTGTCCTCCGGGTGGCGATAACCGCGATGAAGCCTAGGGAAGCAGTTCCACGGTGGTCGCGGCCGTCGCCCGGTCGACGGAGAGGGCCAGCTCGCAGTATTCCGGCTGGGATTGCACTGGGGTCGGGTCTCCCGCGCAATTGCAGCCGGCGACGATGCCGGCATAGAAGACTCCGACGCGGGCGCGTATCTGCCCCGGGGTTTCTTCCGCGCCGAGGAACAGGACGCGGAACCCTTCCTCCACGGCGACGCTCGTCGCGGTAAGGCCCGCCTGCAGCGGCAGGTGGCCGGCGCCGGCCGTCTCGAGTTCCTGCCTCAGGGTCTCGGCAAACGCAGGCGTGTTCCAGGCGGCAAGGGAGCGGGGAAGGCGGAGCAAGGGAGGTATGGGCCCGGGGTGCAGGCGGCCATCGTGCGAAAATGCGGCCCATGCGTCAAGCCAGCCACACTCTCGAGATCGCCAGCCGCGGACGCGGGCTCACGGATTTCACGGCGGCCGTCGAGGGTTTCGTCTCCGGTGCGGGAATCCGCACGGGGCTGCTGACGATCTTCTGCCGCCACACCTCGGCGTCCCTGCTGATCCAGGAGAACGCCGACCCGGACGTGCGGTCCGACCTGGAGCGCTTCTTCGCCCGGCTGGTCAGGGACGGCGACCCCCTGTTCGAGCACACGACGGAAGGGATGGACGACATGCCCGCCCATGTGCGCACCGCCCTCACCCAGACCCAGCTCTCCATCCCGGTGGCGGGGGGACGCCCGGTGCT
>DAOLKI010000214.1:0-5170 GCA_035331665.1 Rhodocyclaceae bacterium | reverse complement strand
TATGCCGAGGCCCTGAACAACCTGGCCGCCGCCCTGCGCGACAAGGGGGACCTGAAGGGGGCCATCGAGACCTACGAACGGGCCGTCGCCGTGAAGCCCGATTTCGCGGCGGCCCTGACCAACCTGGGCAACGCCTATCAGGAGGCCGGGCGGCTCGACGACGCCATCGCGCACCACCAACGCGCCATCGAACTGCAGCCGGACCTGGTGGAGGCCCACAACAACCTGGGCGCCCTCTACATGGGCGAGGAGAAGGCGGAGGAGGCGGTGGCCTGCTTCGAGCGTGCCCTGAAGTGCAACCCGGATTTCGCGCCGGCCTGGAGCAACCTGGGCAACATCCGGGTCAGCCAGGAGCAGATCGACGAGGCCCGCCGCTGCTACGCCGAGGCGCTGCGCATCAAGCCCGATTTCGTCGAGGCCCTGACCAACCTGGGCAACCTGCTGCAGGACTTCGTGAGCCTGGAGGAGGGCCTGGCCAGCTACGAGAAGGCGCTTGCGATCAACCCGAACTTCGCCGGCGCACGCTTCGGCCATTCGCTGGTCAAGCTGATGATGGGCGACCTGAAGGCCGGCTTCGCCGAGTACGAATCCCGCTGGGAGGGCTCCGACCAGGCCAAGAAGGTGAAGCCGCCGCGCTTTCCCTGCCCGCAGTGGAAGGGCGAGCCGGTGGGCCGCGATGCGCGCATCATCATCTATTACGAACAGGGCTTCGGCGACACGATCCAGTTCTGCCGCTACGCGCCCCTGCTGCTGGAGCGTTTCCGACACGTCACCTTCGTGGTGCAGAACGAGCTCTACCGGCTGGTCCAGCAGAGCATGGGCGACCGGGTGCGCGTCGTGCCCGGCGAGCACGCCCAGCCCTTCGTGCGCGAGCGCTACGACTTCCATTGCCCCGCCATGAGCCTGCCCATGGCCTTCGGCACGGATCTCGATACGGTGCCGGCGCCGGTGCCTTACCTGTATGCCGGATCCGCCGCCCAGGCGGCCTGGCGGGAACGTTTCGCCGACGAGAAGCGGCCACGCGTCGGCCTCGTCTGGTACGGCTCCCGGGGCTTCCGGGGAGACCGCTACCGCAGCATTTCCCTGGAGGCCTTCCGGCCCCTGCTGGAGCGGGACGACGTGGCCTGGGTCAGCCTGCAGAAGGTGCGGCCCGACGGGCCGGTGCCGGCCGAATTGACCGCGCACATCCGCGACCCCATGGGCGACGTCAAGGACTTCGCCGACACGGCGGCCCTGATGGCGGAACTGGACCTGGTGATCTGCGTGGATACCGGCGTCGCCCACCTGGCCGGGGCCCTGGGCAGGCCGGTGTGGATGCTGAACCGTTTCAACAGCGAGTGGCGCTGGATGCGCGGCCGGAGTGACAGCCCCTGGTACCCGACCATGCGCATGTTCCAGCAGGACAAGCCTGCGATGTGGGAGCCCGTGCTCGCCGAGGTGGCCGCCGCCCTGCCGGCCTGGCTCGCCCAGGTGCCGGCGCGGCAGGTCCCGACGCGGGCCGACGCCCGGGCCTTCCAGCCGGCGGCCATCGAGGTCGTGACGGCCGACCGCTACCAGCTTGCCGGCGAGGCGGCGCGCAGCGACCAGATCCAGGTGGCGGCCACCGGCGACGGGCGCGTCGCCGCACGCCGCCATGCGCAGGCGGAGGCTGCCTTGCACGCCGGCTTCGCCGCCCATCAGGCCGGACGCCTCGACGAGGCGCAGGCCGCCTATCGCAAGGTCCTCGACCTGGAGCCGGAGCACCCGGACGCGTGGCATCTGGTCGGCGTGATCCACGGTGCCCGCAAGGAGCACGAACCGGCCGTGGCCGCCATCCGCCGCGCCCTGGCCGCGAAACCCGGCGATCCTGTCTACCTCGGCAATCTGGGCATCGCGCTGGCCGGGGCGGGGCGGCATGCGGAAGCGGCCGAAGCCTACCGGGAAGCCCTCGCCGGCGACCCGTCCGCCTCGGGCATCGCCTACAACCTGGGCAACGCGCTGACCGAGGAATACCGCTTCGAGGAGGCGGCCGCGGCCTACCGCAAGGCCATAGAGTTGCGGCCCGACTATGTGGCTGCGTGGCTCAACCTGGGCAATGCGCTGCGCGAGAAGGGCGCCTTCGACGAGGCCCTGGCGGCCTACGGCAAGGTCCTTGAACTGCAGCCCGACCATTCCGGGGGGCTGCTCAACCTGGGCAACCTGCGTCGCGAACTGGGCGAGCCCACGGCGGCCCGGGAACTGCTGGCCAAGGTCACCGAGCGGGAGCCGGCGAACTTCCGCGCCTGGAACAACCTGGGCAGCACCCGGCGGGAACTGGGGGACCTGCCCGGCGCGCTGGCCGCCTACCGGCGCTGCCTGGAGATCGCCCCGGACCACGCGGAAGGGCACCTCAACCTGGCCATGGCGCTGCTGGCGGCCGGCGACTTCGAGAACGGCTGGCGGGAATACGAGTGGCGCTGGGAAGGGGCCGCCGAAGCGCGGCGCCACCGCCGCCATTTCCCCATGCCCCAATGGAAGGGCGAACCGATCGCCGGCCGTTCCATCATCCTGCATGCGGAGCAGGGGCTGGGCGACGCGCTGCAGTTCGTGCGTTACGCGGAACGCGTGGCGCGGCGCGGCGCCCGGGTGATCCTCGAGTGCCATCCGCCCCTGAAGCGGTTGTTCGACCTGCTGCCGGGCATCGAGCGGGTGGTGCCCCAGGGCGAAGGCCTGCCGATCACCGACTTCCATTGCTCGCTGATGAGCCTGCCCTTCGCCTTCGCCACGCGCCTCGCCAGCATCCCGGCGGCCACTCCCTATCTGTGGGCGGACCCGGCCCTGGTGCGGCAATGGGCGGCGCGCCTGGCCGGCGATCCGCGGCCCCGGGTCGGCATCGTGTGGGCAGGGAATCCCCGCCGCAGCGATCCCGGGGCGCACCTGCTCGACCGGCGGCGCAGCCTTGCCTTCGCCACCCTGGCGCCGCTGCTCGCCGTCGCGGGCGTGCGCTTCCTGAGCCTGCAGAAGGGCGAGGGAGCGCCCGCCCTGCCGGCGGCGGTCGAGGATTACACGGCCGATCTGCACGATTTCGCCGACACCGCGGCCCTGGTGCGCAACCTGGACCTGGTGATCAGCGTCGATACCTCGGTGGCCCACCTGGCCGGCGGTCTGGGGGTCCCCGTCTGGAACCTCTCGCGTTTCGATGCCTGTTGGCGCTGGCTCACCGGCCGCGACGACACGCCGTGGTACCCGACCATGCGCCTGCTGCGTCAGCCGGCCTACGGCGAATGGGAACCGGTGATCGCGCGGGCGGCCGCCGGGCTCGCCGCGTGGCGCGACGGACGCGTCGCCTGACCTCCCTGCGCCGCGGGCGGGCAGGGCGGGAGGCGCTCAAGGCCCCGGCCTATAATGCCGTTATGTAACCATTCTCCGATAGGAGGCATGCCGTGGGTATGCAACTCAGGTTTCTCCTGGCCGTGACCCTGTCCGGCGCCGCCTGGCAGGCGGCGGCGGAGGTGGCGCGGGCCGACTTCGTCAACGGGCCCGTGGCGGTGGTCGCAGCCGATGGCGGTCGCCGGGCCCTGGCCAAGGGCGGCGAACTGAACAACGGCGAGATGGTCGACACCGGCGACGGCAGGGCGCAACTCAAGTTCACGGACGGGGCCCTGGTCTCCCTGCAGCCGCGCACGGAATTCAAAGTGGACGAATACCGCTTCGCCGGCGCCAACGACGGTTCCGAGCGGGGTTTCTTCCGCCTGTTCAAGGGCGCCTTCCGGACCGTGACCGGCCTGATCGGCAAGGGCAAGCGGGACGCCTACCTGGTCCGCACCGAGGTGGCGACCATCGGCATCCGGGGCACGGAGTACGGGGCCGAGCTGGACAACGGGCTGCGCGTCACGACGACCGGCGGCGAGATCGAGGTCTGCAACCAGGCCGGGTGCACACCGGTCGCCGCCGGACAGTCCGCCTACACGCCCAACTCGACCACCAAACCGGAATACACGACGGACAAGGTGAGCGGCACGCCCACTCCGCCGCCGCCCGATCCGAAGCTCTATCCGGAAAAGCCCCCCGTCGCCGTGCTGACCTCGGGCACCGGCTTCGGCGTGGTCTACTCGACCTATGACGTCTCGTCGCCACCGCCGATCGGGGCGACCGGGCATTCCGCCGACGCCACCGCCACGTTCGACGAACTGGGCGGCCTGTCCGGCTATTCGGCGGCCAGCGGTTCGCCGGTATCGCCCGCCACCGGCGCGGCGACGGTCCATGCCGAGCGGGCGACGGATGGCAGCGGCATCGTCGCCTGGGGCCGCTGGGCCTCCGGCAATTTCGCCGGCTTCCCGGTGAGCCAGTTCCATTACGTCGCGGGCGTTCCGACACCGGCGTCCGCCCTCGGGGCCCTCACCGGCATCAAGGCCACCTACGCGCTGATCGGCGCCACCACGCCAACGGCAGCCAGCGGCGCCCTCGGCGGCATCGTCACGGGCTCCCTGACGGTGCAATTCGGTGCCACGACCAACATCGCCACCCTGCTCAACGTGCCCATCGGCGGAGGTTCCTTCACCCTGTCGGGGTCCGGGATCACGGGATTTCCCACCTTCACCGATTCCGGGGTGACCCTGAGCTGCTCGCCCTGTCCCGTGGGCGCGGGTCCCGGTTCCGCGACGGTCAACGGCATGTTCTTCGGGCCGGCGGCCTCCCATGCCGGCATGACCTACCTGTTCAACGGAGGCGGCACCCTGGGCGACGTGACCGGGGCCGCGGCGTTCCGCCGCTAGACGGAAGATGACGATGCGTACACGCAAACTGCTGGCCGCCCTCGCGGCGACCCTCCTGGCCTCGGGCGCAGCCCTGGCCGACAACCCGCTCGACGAGGCCCGCCGCCTGCTGGACGCCGGGGACGGCGCGCAGGCCTACGCCCTGCTCGTGCCGGCCGAAAGTGCCCGCGCCGGCGATCCCGCCTTCGACCTGCTGCTCGGCATCGCGGCCCTGGAAGCCGGCGAGACGACGCGGGCGATCTTCGCGCTGGAGCGGGCGGTCACCGTGGACCCGGGCAATGCACGCGCCCGGGCGGAGCTGGCGAGGGCCTATCTGGCGGCCGGCGAGACCGACGCCGCCCGGCGCGAATTCGAGCGGGTGCGGAAGCAGGACGTGCCGGCGGACGTGAAGCGCACCATCGACCGCTTCCTGTCGGCGGCCGACCTGCTCGACGACA
>DAOLKI010000213.1:0-5192 GCA_035331665.1 Rhodocyclaceae bacterium | reverse complement strand
CGTCGAACGCCGCTTCCTGCCCGGCCAGGCGTGCGCGCAGCAGCCGGTTCAGCTCGCGCAAGGAGTACTGGATGTCGCCCACGACCGACAGCCGCGTCGGATAGGTGCGCCCCAGATCGCGCCCGTCCACGGACAACTGGTACAACTCGCAGCCCGCGGGGAGCGCCGAGGCGTCTGTATAGAGGACCGTGATGAAGGACTTCCCGCCCATTGCGAACACGCAGTCGTATTGGCCGACGATGGCGGCGATCTCGGTCGCCTTGGTCGGAAGATTGCCGCGCCACAGGTAATGGGCCGTCGGATAGGGAATGTGCGCCGGCCAGGACGAGCCGTACACGGGCGCGGCCAGGATTTCCGCCACGTCGACCACTTCGCGGTAGGCGTCGTTGGTGGAAATCTCGTCGCCGGCCACGATGAGGATGCGCCCCGGCGCATGGCGCGCGAGTTCCGCCGCCAGGTCGGGCAGCGCGCTCGCCACCGGCCGCCTGTCCACGCGCGACACGGGAGGGATTTCCACGTCACTCACCGCCTCCATGACGTTCATCGGCAGGGAGAGGAACACCGGTCCCGGCGGCGTGTCGCGGCAATCCTGGAAGGCGCGCCGCACGAGGGTCGGAATCTGCTCCGGCGTGCTCACTTCCAGCGCCCACTTGGCGATCGGCGAGGCGATCGCCACGAGGTCGCCCTGCAGCAGCGGATCGGAAATCGCATGGCGCGCGTCCTGCTGGCCTGCCGTCACGACGAGCGGCGTACCGGACACGCGGGCATTGAGCAGATTGCCCATGCCATGGCCCAACCCCCCCGCCGTGTGCAGGTTGATGAAACCCGGCTTGCCCGAGGCCTGCGCGTAGCCGTCGGCCATGGCGACCACGGCGGCTTCCTGCAGGCCCCACACGTAGTGGATCCTGTCCTGGTCCAGCAGGGCGTCGATGAGCGGCAGTTCGGTGGTGCCGGGATTGCCGAAGATGTATTCCACCCCCTCGCTTTCCAGCGCTTCGAGCAGAATCCGGGCGCCGCGGCGCGGGCCGATTGGTGCCATGTTGCCCTCCTTGCATGGGTGCCTTGCGCCGGGAAGGCGGGGCCCCCACGCGCCATGATGCATGGCGGCGGGATGCCAGTAAAGACGCGACGGATCCGTTGCGCGCGGTCGGGGCGGCACCGGTCGGACCGCCGAGCCGCGCGCCGCGTCGCCCGCCGCGTCAAACGCGGAAGGGCCGTTTCGGGTCGGGCCGGTGCGTTGGCGGGCGCGAAGGAAGTCCTGCACCGCCGGGCGGCGAACGATCCCCGACGAGCGACGCACGTCGGCGCCCGACCCGGCAACGAATGCATGGCCGCCCAGGGTCTGCTCTCATTCAGGCGACGTGTGCGCTGGGGCCGGGCGGCGAAAGGCAGGTGATTTCCGCGGGCGCCGGCCCCACGCGACGACCGTGGGGATCGTCAGCCGGGAAGCGCCAGAAGTTCCGGCACGTGCTCGTCGAGCCAGTCGTCGAGGGATGACAGAACGGTGCGGAACGAGCTTCCCAGGTCGGTCATCGAGTACTCGACCTTGGGTGGAATGGTCTTGAAATCGTGGCGCGCCACGAGACCGTTGGATTCGAGGCGGCGGATGGTCTGGGTCAGCATCTTCTGGGAGATGCCCTCGATCTCCTGCATCAGCTGGCCGTTGCGCCGCGGCCCGTTCGAGAGCGCGTGCAGCACCAGCAATGCCCACTTGTCGCCGATCAGTTCGATGAACCTCCGGGACGGGCATTGCCTGACGCAGGGATTGGTCTTGCGCTCGGTCGTCATGGAGATTCCATAGGAACCAGAAGGTTCGTACTTTACCATCGTAAAGTAACCCAATACACTGCCTTCGACATCAAACCGCTGAGGCCCGAGCATCATGAATCCCCGATTTCCGCGCACCCCGTTTCTGGCGGGAAACGACGTCGAAGCCAAACGCGCAGAGTTGCTGCATTACTTCCATGCCACCTTCGATCGCTACGAATCCCTGTTCGCGCTGTTGAGTTGCGACGAGGCCTATTTCCGGAAGCCGATCACGCTGCGCCACCCGCTCATCTTCTATTTCGGCCACACCGCCACGTTCTTCATCAACAAGTTCATGCTGGCCGGCCTGATCGCCACGCGCATCGATCCCCGACTGGAATCGATGTTCGCGGTCGGCGTCGACGAGATGAGCTGGGACGATCTGGACGATGGTCGTTACGACTGGCCCACGGTGGCGGAAGTGCGCGACTATCGCAACAAGGCGCGAGAGGTCATCGACGGGGTGATCCGGCACACGCCCTTTTCCCTCCCGATCGGCTGGAACGATCCGTTCTGGGCCGTGCTGATGGGGATCGAACATGACCGCATCCACCTCGAGACTTCCTCGGTGCTCATGCGTCAGCATGCCCTGAACTACGTCAAGCCGCACCCCGACTGGCAACCCTGCCGGGACAGCGGTCCCGCCCCCGCCAATTCACTGGTGAGCATTCCCGGCGGGCGCGTGGTTCTGGGCCGCTCCTTCACCGATCCCATTTACGGTTGGGACAACGAATACGGACACCATCGGGCCGAAGTCCCTGCCTTTCTGGCCGCGCGCCATCTGGTCAGCAACGGCGAGTTCCGGGAATTCGTCGACGCGGGCGGCTATGCCGACGACGACCATTGGGACGAGGAAGGCGGCGCCTGGAAACACTTTGCCCAGGCCACCCACCCGACCTTCTGGGTCAAGGATGCCGCGTCTCCGGACGGCTGGAAACTCCGCCTGCTGGCCGAGGAAGTGCCGATGCCCTGGGACTGGCCGGTGGAAACCAACTGCCTGGAGGCCCGTGCCTTCTGCCGCTGGAAGTCCGCACGGACGGGGCAGCCGGTACGTCTGCCCACCGAGGACGAATGGAACCGCCTGTACGACCATGTGCAGCTCGCGGACGTGCCGCAGGAGGCGCCTGCGCCGGCCAACCTGCATCTCGACCACTGGGCATCCAGTTGCCCGGTAAATCGCTTCCACCACGGTGACCTGACCGATGTCGTGGGCAATGTGTGGCAATGGTGCGAAACCCCGACCTACCCTTTCGATGGCTTCGACGTCCATCCGATCTACGACGATTTCACCAGCCCGACCTTCGACGACCGGCACAACATCATCAAGGGCGGGAGCTGGATCTCCGCGGGCAACGAATCCCGGCACGCCTCGCGCTACGCGTTTCGCCGCCACTTCTTCCAGCATGCGGGCTTCCGTTACGTGGTGACGGACACGCCGGCAACCAACCCGGTGTCCGCCTACGAGACGGATGCCATGGTCTCCTCGTATGCCGAGTTCCATTACGGCGAAGCCGCGCTGGGCGTGCCCAACTTCCCGAAGGAGATGGCGCAACGGGCCGTCGATGCCCATCGCCGCCACGGAAATGGCCGCCATGGGCGTGCCCTCGATCTCGGATGCGCCACCGGTCGGGCCAGTTTCGAGCTGGCCCGAACATTCGACAAGGTGATCGGCATCGACTTCTCGGCTCGCTTCATCCAGGTGGGCATCCGTCTGGCCGAAACGGGTTCGATCCGCTACACCATGCCGGAGGAAGGCGAACTGGTGAGTTACCACGAACGCCGCCTGGAACATCTCGGGCTGGCCGAAACCGCCGCCAGGGTGGAATTCTGGCAGGGCGACGCCTGCAATCTGAAGGACGTCTTCAGCGGCTTCGACCTGATCCTCGCCGCCAACCTGATCGATCGCCTTTACGCGCCGCGCCGCTTCCTCGACGAAGTCGCCAACCGCCTGAATGCCGGTGGATTGCTGGTACTGGCGTCGCCATATACCTGGCTCGAGGAATTCACGAAACGGTCCGAATGGATCGGCGGGTTCAAGAAGGACGGCGAGTCCTACACCACGCTCGACGGCCTCAAGGATGCCCTGGGCGTCCGCTTCGAATTGGTCGAAGGCCCCCTGTCCGTTCCCTTCGTCATTCGCGAGACGCGACGCAAGCATCAACACACGCTCAGCGAAGTGACGGTCTGGAAACGCAAGTCGTGACCGCGGACGGGAAGATCCGCCTCCGCGACCGCGCCCTTGGCGCCCTGATGGGCGCCTTCGTCGGCGACGCGCTGGGCGTCGGCCCGCACTGGTACTACGACCTGGATCGGTTGGCGGACGACTACGGACCATGGATCGACACCTATACCCGCCCACGCCCCGGGCGTTACCACGACGGCCTCGAACCCGGGCAGTCGTCGCAATCCGGCATCCTTCTGGAATTGACCCTCCGATCCCTGGTGACCCGGGGCGGCTACGACGAGGCGGATTTCTGTCGCCGCATGGATGCGGACCTGTTTCCGCATCTGGATGGCAGGCCGATGAACGGCCCCGGCGGCTACACCAGCCAGTCGATCCGCGATGCCTGGCGCAAACGGGTGCGCGAAGGGCTGCCCTGGGGCAGCGTCGGCGGGAATGCCGACAATACCGAAGCCGCCGAACGCATCATCGCCATCGCCGTGCGCTACGCGCGGGACCCCGCCGAACTGGCCCGTTCCGTCTCCGCGAACACGGCGCTCACCCAGACCGATGGCACGGTCATGGCCATGACCGTCGCTTACGGCGCGGTGCTCGGCATGCTGGTGGAAGGGCATCGCCTGGATGCCGGGATTTCGGGCAAGCTGATGGCCCGGGTGAAGACGGGTGCCCTTCCCTTCCACACGATCACCCGAGGCAAACTGGAAGCGCCGGCACCCGACCGGAAGGAGGCCCGCCATGACGGCCTGTTTGCTTCTCCCGATGCGCTCCTGACGCCCTCCGACATCGCCCGTGCGGCCCATGACCCGGCGATCCGTATCGAACCGGCCGCCAAGGCGGCGTTGCTCTACGGCCTGCCGTGCGCCGTCTATCACCAGTTCCCCGCCGCCTACTACCTGGCGGCGCGCTTCCCCGACGATTTCGAATCCGCCGTCCTGCATGCCATCAACGGTGGCGGGCAGAATCTCGCGCGAGCCATGCTGACCGGGGCGCTCTGCGGAGCGATGGTGGGACTGTCCGGCATCCCCCGGCGATTCATCACCGGCCTGGATCGATCGGAATCGCTGCTGGCACTGGCCGATCGACTCGTCGATGCAATGTGAATCCTGAAAACGCAGTAGAACCACGGAGACACAGCGATCGCAGACGAAGATCAGGATCTTGCCGGAACCGGATCGCTCACCCGATGGGTGACGGGGGGCGGACG
>DAOLKI010000212.1:0-5195 GCA_035331665.1 Rhodocyclaceae bacterium | reverse complement strand
TGCTTGGCCTGTTCCGGCGTGATCATGCCGCTGTCTATCTGTTCCTGCAACAGGGAATGGTCCCGCGTCACCTGCTTGAACTCCTCCCCACGCAGGCGATAGAGGCGCGAATCGCCGATATGGGCCACGGTCATCAGGTTGTCGTAGAACAGGGCCACGACCAGCGTGGTGCCCATCCCGGAGTATTGGGGCTGGCTCTGGGCGGCCTGGTAGATCGAAGTATTGGCCTTGGCGATCTCGGCCTCCAGCACGTGGTGCGCGACCCGCTTCCCACCCTCGAATCCGTGCGGCGCCCTGAGACTCAGGGCCGACTCGAGTTCGGTGCCGAGCAAGGTCGTCGCCATGCCGCTGGCCACTTCGCCGGCGTTATAACCGCCCATGCCGTCGGCGAGGATCGCGAGACCGATGGCGGCGTTCGCCATCACCGAGTCCTCATTGTGGGAACGCACCATCCCCGGGTCGGTCCGGGTGGCGATCTCCAGGTATTGACTGAGATCCATGGCCCCCTCAGACGTCGATGTCGACCTGAGTCGTGCCGGCGGCGCCGCCGCCCAGGCAGTCCTTCAGGTCGCGGGCCATGTCCGCGCCGGTCCTGTACCGGGCCTCCGAGTCCTTGGTCAGGGCCTTGTCGACGATGGCCACGAGGCATTCCGGCAGGTCGGGATTCACGGTCCGAATATCCGGGTGCGGCTCGTTCGCGATCTTGAACATCAGTTGCGCCATGGAATCGCCTTCGAAAGGCAGCTTGCCGCTGGCCATCTGGTACAAAGTCACCCCCAGCGAGAACAGGTCGGAACGGCCATCGATCTTCTTGCCGGCCAATTGCTCCGGTGACATGTAAGACGGGGTGCCCAGGACCATGCCCGTCTTCGTTTTCGACGAGTCGGTGATGCGCGCGATCCCGAAGTCCGTGACCTTCACCTGGTCCGACTCCGGCTCGTACATGATGTTGGCCGGCTTGATGTCCCGATGCACGACGTTGTTCTCGTGGGCGTAGGAAAGCGCCTCGGCGACCCGGGCAACGATGCTCATCACCTTGGGCAGGGGCATCAGGTTACCGGCCTTGGTATAAGGCACCAAATCCTTGCCCTTCAGGAACTCCATGGCGATATATGCCAGGTCGTGCTCCTCGCCCGCGTCGAAGATGGTGACGATGAAGGGGTGGTTGAGGCGCCCCGCCGTCTCGGCCTCCCGGAAGAAGCGCTCCTTCACGTCGGCCAGTTCGTCCTCGTCGAACTCCTGCGACAGCGCCATGGTTTTGATGGCCACCACCCGGTTGATCTTCGGGTCCCGGCCCAGATAGACGACCCCCATGGCACCCTTGCCGAGTTCCTTCTCGACCTGGTAGCGCCCGAGCATGGGTTTTTCCACCTGCCCACCTTCCAGGATCATCGTGCCGGCGTTGGTGCGTCCGCCCCCGCCACCGCCCAGGATCACCGTCTCCGACATCTGCTTGGCCCGCGACAGCCGGTTTTCCAGGTCACGGAACTTCGGGTTGTAGTCGGCCATGTAACGGAACACCGACTCCGCCTTGTTGAACTGCCGTTTGCGTTCGAAGTCCAGACCCAGGTTGTAGAGGTTCTCCATCAACTGATCGTCGAGGGGACACTTGCGGAACTTGTCGAAGGCCATGTCCAACTGGCCCTGACCCTGGAAGGCGAGACCCAGCATCCGGTTGGACTCGGCGGAGTCCAGGTCCGACTTCTCCTTGCCGCGCTCGGTGACCAGGAAACGCTTCGTGGTCAGCAACAGGTGGCCCACCACCAGCAGCACGGCCGGCAGCATCAGTTGCAGCCACATCAGTTGGGTGGTCATCAGCACGAAGTGTGCCGCCAGCAGCAGCACGAGCAGGCCCAGCGTGGCTCCGGCGGCCGGTCCCGCCTTGAGGCGCGGCAGCAGGGCGATCAGGTAGGCTGCCACCAGCAGGAAGATCAGGGTCTCGACCCAGAACCCCCAGGTGGGTGCCACGAAGAAATGCTCGGACAGGATGCTGGAGACGATGTGGGCCTGCAGCAGCACCGCCGGCATGGTCGCAGACACCGGCGTCACGAACACACTTCCGACCCCCGCCGCGGTCGGGCCGATCAGGACGATCTTGTCCTTGTACTTCTCGTAGGGAATCTTGCCGCTCTTCACATCGAAGAAGGAATCCACCTGGAAGGCCGGGTGTCCATCCTTGTCCTTGTAGAAGAACGGGTACATGCGGGTGACCGGGTCCGTGCCGATCTTCAGCCGCCCCAGGCTCACCGACTCCCCGGCGCGCACCTGGATGTCGGCCGGGCCAAGGTTCAAGCTCTTGGCCGCCACCATGAGCGACAGCGCCGGATAGGTCTGGTCGAAATGGTTGAGCACGAGCGGCTCCGTGCGGATACCGCCATCCACGTCGGGCGTCGAATTCAGGTGGCCGATGACCGCCGCGCAACGACCAAGGGGCTCGATGACGATGGAGTCCACGTCGGACGTGGGCAGTGGCAGGGCCTCGCCGCCGGCGAGCTTCACCGCGTTCTTCTTCACGAAGTCCGGCAGTTCCTTGTCCGGCCGGCCGCGCGGCTCGCCGATCTTGAACAACATCGGGAAGGCCATGTTTCCGGCCTTGGCGCAGGCATCGGCGAAGCGGCGATCCGTGTTCAGCTTTTCCTCCGCCTCCTTGAGCAGGGGGCCGAAGGAAGATAACGGCGCCGGCTGGGCGGCAATCTCCTCCATGGTGCCGGTGAGGGCAGTGCCGCCGGCCTGGGCGTAGGTGTCGATCAGCTTGTTGACGTAGACGAGGCCCGCGTCCAGTTGCGGCTCGGCGAACAGGATGGTGGTGGCGATCACCTTGGCCTTGGCCGCCGCGAGCTTGTCGACGGTGTCGGCGAGGATTTCCCGGGACCAAGGCCAGCGGCCTATGTTGTCCAAGCTGGCCTTGTCGATGGCGATCACGGCCACCCGGTCCGACGGGTTCCGGGAGGACATCCCGACCCCCAGGTCATAGGCCTTGCGTTCCAGACTCTGGATCAGGTCGCTACCGCCCGAAAAGAGCAGGACCACGCTGACGACAACGCCGAGGAACCAGTCGTTTTTCCAGAATGTCGCCTTGTTCATCCCCCGAACCCCATTCCATCCACCCTTTTGCCGGCCCTCCGCGAGAGCCATCCGCGCAACCTGCAGACGCAATAAGTCAGCGTAGAAACAGCATCATAATGCTAATTCTTACAGTCCAACATCAAGTCAGTCAAATTTATTTTTCATCCATATCAGGGTGTTGCAGGGGTTTTTTACAACACCTTCCGACCTTCCTCCATCAGCTTGCGTCGCGCCAGCCAGGTGCCGGTGGCCACCACGAACAGCGCCCCGGCGACCGCAGCCGCCGTGGCCGCCCACGGAAAAAGTCCATTCACCCAATCCCTTAGCGCCGGATCCGCGGCCATCATCCCGCCCGCCACGTAGCCGAGGAGCCCCGCGCCCAGGGTCACGATGATCGGAAAGCGTTCCATCAGCTTGAGAATCAACTGGCTGGACCAGATGATCAACGGAATGCTCACGGCCAGTCCGAAGAGCAGCAGCGCTATGGAGTCCCGCGCCGCACCGGCGACGCCGATCACATTGTCCAGGCTCATCACGAAATCGGCCACGACGATGGTCTTGACCGCCCCCCACAGGTGGTCAGCCGGCGCGACGTCCGGCCCCTCCCCGTCCTCCGGCAACAACAGTTTGACGCCTATCCAGAGCAGCAGTACGCCGCCGACGAGTTTGAGCCACGGAAAACCCATGAGACCCGCCGCGAAAGCGGTGAGCACCACGCGCAAACCGACGGCCCCGGCCACGCCGAACAGGATGCCCTTCTTGCGCTGGTCGGGAGCGAGATTGCGGCAGGCGAGCGCGATCACCACGGCGTTGTCGCCGGACAGGACCACGTCGATGGCGATGATCTGGAAGACGGCGATCCAGAACTCGTGGGATGCGAACTCCATGGGGCGATTCTAGGGCGTGTTCCAGTTCGGTCGGCGCACCGTATCGGCGCGCCCCTCGGACGCGCGTGCGAAGCGCGGCGATCGCGGAAGCGCCTGTCCCGCCACGCCGGCCATCGATGCCCGCGTCGCATCCACAGGAACGCGGCGCAGGGCGGGAAAACAAAGCGCCGGCCGCGTTGCCACGGCCGGCGCCTTGCCTGGGGATGCAGCGATAATGCTTACAGCATTCCCTTGAGAAGCTTGGCCATGACCGAGGGATCGCGGGTGATCTTGAAGCCGCATTCCTCCATGATGGCCAGCTTGGCATCGGCCGTGTCGGCACCACCGGAGATCAGGGCGCCGGCGTGGCCCATGCGCTTGCCGGCGGGGGCGGTGACGCCGGCGATGAATCCGACGATGGGTTTCTTCATGTGGTCCTTGCACCAGCGGGCCGCGTCGGCCTCGTCCGGGCCGCCGATCTCGCCGATCATGATGACAGCATCGGTGTCCGGGTCGTCGTTGAATGCCTTCATGATGTCGATGTGCTTCAGGCCGTTGATCGGGTCACCGCCGATGCCCACCGCGGTGGATTGGCCCAGGCCCAGCTCGGTGACCTGCGCCACGGCCTCGTAGGTCAGGGTGCCGGAGCGGGAGACGATGCCGATGCGGCCCTTGCGGTGGATGTGGCCGGGCATGATGCCGATCTTGATTTCGTCGGGCGTGATGAGACCGGGGCAGTTGGGACCCAGCAGCAGGGTCTTCTTGCCGCCGGCCGCTTCCTTGGCCTTCATCTTGTTGCGCACCGTCAGCATGTCGCGGACGGGAATGCCTTCCGTGATGCAGATGGCGAGGTCCAGGTCGGCCTCGCAGGCTTCCCAGATGGCTGCGGCGGCGCCGGCGGGCGGCACGTAGATCACGGAGACGGTGGCGCCGGTGGCCTGCTTCGCATCCTTGACGGACGCATAGATCGGCACGTCGAAGATCTTCTCGCCGGCCTTCTTGGGATTCACGCCGGCCACGAAGCAGTTCCGCCCGTTGGCGTACTCGATGCACTTCTCGGTGTGGAACTGGCCGGTCTTGCCGGTGATGCCCTGGGTGATGACCTTGGTGTCCTTGTTGATCAGGATAGACATGTGCTTTTCCTCACTTCACTGCGGCGACGATCTTGGTCGCGGCTTCCGCCATGGTGTCGGCGGCGATGATCGGCAGGCCGGAATCGGCAAGGATCTTCTTGCCGAGGTCTTCGTTGGTGCCCTTCATGCG
>DAOLKI010000211.1:0-5207 GCA_035331665.1 Rhodocyclaceae bacterium | reverse complement strand
TCATCTTCCTGCTGCTCACGGGCTTCGAGATCCACGGCGCCTACGCCAACTTCGGTTTCAAGACGGCGGTGATCTACCACACGACCGCGGCCTGGACCCTGGTCGGCCTGTGGGTCTTCGCGATCTTCTGGCACCTGACGACGGGCGAATGGAGGCAATACATCCCGACGCTGAAGAAGGTGGACGCGATGATGAAGTACTACCTCACCGGCATCTTCACGAACGCGCCGCACCCGTTCCGGGCCACGCAGTTGCGCAAGCACAATCCGCTGCAGCGGCTGGCCTACCTCTTCGTCATGATGATGATCGGCCCGCTGATCTGGTTCACCGGATGGTTCTACCTGTTCTACGGATCCTGGCACGACTGGGGAATGGACAAGTACCTGTCCCTGGAATGGGTGGCTTTCTTCCACACCGCGGCCGCGTTCATGATGCTCGTGTTCCTGATCGCCCACCTCTACCTGACCACGGCCGGGCACACGCCCACCGCGCACATCAAGGCCATGATCACCGGGTGGGAGGAAGTGGACGCGGAGGAACCGGCGGCTCCGGCCAAGTAGGTCCTCCAAGACCCGCCCCACGGGGCGGGAATGGATTGGCCGCCCAACTCCCGGGCGGCCTTTTTTCGCCCAAAGGAAACACCCCCTCGCGGGGGCGTTTCGCAGGGGCGCCTCGCCTTACTTGGCGGCGGGCTTGGTGTCCGCGGGCTTGGTATCCGCGGGCTTGGTATCCGCGGGCTTCGCATCGACCTTCTTCGCTTCGGGCGCCTTCGCCTCGACCGGCTTGGCTTCGGCTTTGGCGGCCTTCGCCTTCTTCCCGTGCTTGTGGGCGGCGGGCTTCGCTTCGGGCTTGGCCTCGGGCTTCGCTTCGGGCTTCGCTTCCGGAGCCTTGACCTCCGCCTTCGCAGGGGCCTTCGCTTCGGTGGCCGGCTTCGCATCGGCGGCCGGCTTCGCTTCCGGGGTCGCGGCGAAAGCGGAGACGGCGAACAGGCCGGCGATCAGGGAGGACAGAATCTTGGACATCGCGTTTTCCTTTTCTCGGTTGGCAGCGCACATGCGCATGTCTCCAATAACGGGAGGCGGAATTCCCTGCTGACCGGCAGTTGTAAGGCTTTGTAATGGGTTCCGGACGGGGCGCGCGACGCATGCGCGGCCGGTGCCGGTGGTATCGTGGCGCGTCGTCCGCGCCAAGGAGCCTGCCATGACCGAGACCCTCGCCCGCGCCGCCCTCCTCGCCTGCCTGGCGGCCTCCCTGCCGGTAATCGCGGGAGGTTCCAATTACGGCACCGCACCGGGAATCCCACCCGCATTCACGGGCCAGGTTTCCGAGTGGCCCGTCCCGACGCCGGAGTTCGCCCGCGACCCGGCCGTCGCGCCGGACGGCGGCATCTTCGTCGCCGTCATGCGCGGCAACCGGGTGGCGCGCTTCGATCCGGCGACGGCGACGTTTCGCGAGTGGCCGATGCCCAAGGGACATCTTCCCCACGGGCTGCTGGTGGATCGCAAGGGCATCGTGTGGACCACGGGCAACGGCAATGGCACGATCGGTCGCCTGGACCCGGCGACCGGCGATATCCGCGAGTATCGAACGCCTTCGGGTGGCGGTCCCCATACCGTCGTCCTGGCCGATGACGGCACGACCCTGTGGTTCACCCAGCAGAGCGGAAACCGGATCGGCCGCCTGGACACCCTCACCGGCCGATTCACGGAGTTCCGGACCTCCGGCGGTCCCTACGGCATCGCCCTGGATCGGCAGGGGCTTGTCTGGTTCTGCCGCATGGGCGAGGACCGGCTCGGCATCCTCGATCCGGTCACGGGCACGCAGGACGCGATGGTCCTGCCGGAAGGATCGCGGCCGCGGCGGATGGCAACGGCACCGGACGGCAGCCTCTGGGTCACGCTGTACGGCAACGGCAAGCTGTTGCAGGTCGACCCGGCGGCGCGGCGCATCGTGACGGAGATCGACCTGCCCGCCGGTGCGGGTGGCGGTCCCTACGCGGTCACGTTGGACGGCGCCGGTCACGTGTGGGTAAACGAGATCCACACGGATACGGTGGTCCGCCTGGACCCGTGGGCCGGGAACCCGCGGGTGATCCGTCTCCCGACGCCGGACGCCGGGATACGCAAGATGGTCGTGGACGGCATCGGCCGGCTTTGGTACATGGGCAGCCACAACGGCCGCCTGGGCATGATCCGCTGAGCGCGGATCCGTCGGCGCCCCGAGCCGTCACGGCACTTCCGGGACAACGATGGCGCCCGTGTTCTGGGGATCGCTCGCGGACGCGGTCATTCTGGTCCACGGGCTTTTCGTGCTCTTCGTCGTGGCCGGCGGACTGTTCGCCCTGCGATGGCGCCGCGCGCCGTGGCTGCACCTGCCCGCCGCCGCCTGGGGATTCGCCGTCGAGGCGAATGGCTGGGTCTGCCCCCTCACCCCGATGGAGAACCGGCTTCGGGCCCTCGCCGGCGGGGCAACCTATCCGGGGGACTTCATCGGGCGCTGGCTGCTGGCGGCCCTCTATCCGGCAGGTCTCACCCCAGGTATCCAGGGCTGGCTGGCCGCGCTCGTCGTGGCGACCAACCTGGCGGTCTATGCATTCGTCCTGATCCGGGCCCGCCGCTGAGCGTTAGCGGCGCATCCAGTCCGCCTGACGGCTGGCAAGACCGGCGACTACCCTGACCAGCCAGCGGGGAGCGGCCCGGGACCAGCCGACGGCGATCCGGTTGCCGAGCCCGGGCACGCGGACGACCTCGCCGGCCATCAGGGCCTCGTAGCCGTCGCGGGCCACATCGGCCGGGCTGGAGACGAGCAGCGAGGGAATCCCACGGGCGGTGGCGGAGCCGGCCTGGATGCCCGCCATCATGTCGGTATCGGTCAGGCCGGGACACAGGGCGGTCAGGGTCACGCCGGTCCCCCGCAACTCTTCCGAAAGGGCTTCCGTCAGGGACAGAACGTAGGCTTTCGTCGCGGCATAGACGGCCATGGAGGGTACGGGCTGGAAGGCGGCGATCGAGGCCACGTTCAGGATGCGCCCGCGGCCCCGGGCGACCATGTCCGGCAGCAGCACGCTGGTCAGCGCCGTCAGGGCGCCGGCGTTCAGGTCGAGCAGTTGCAACATCCGGTCGGTCGCGATGGCCGGGAACCGGCCGACCTCGATCACGCCTGCATTGTTCACCAGGATGTCGATCTCCACACCGGCGTCGTGCAGCGTGGCGACCAGTTCCGCCGGCGCGCCGCGCCGGGCAAGATCGAGCGGAATCACCCGCGTCGCCACGCCATGCGCGTTGCCGAGTTCCGTGGCAAGGGCTTCCAGCTTGTCGGCACTACGGGCCACGAGCACGAGATCATGGCCGTGCGCCGCGAACACCCGGGCCAGTTCCGCCCCGATTCCCGCCGAGGCGCCAGTGATCAGCGCCCGCCCCGCCGCCTTCCCACGGCGGCGGACCGGAGCGGAACCGCCGGCGTGTCGCGTTGCCTTCCCCGTCGGCGACCGGTTCGCACCGGCCCCCGCGGACGCCCGTCCGGAGCGCCCGGTGCCCCCCGACTTCCCGGTTTCCGCTGCCTTGCGAGTCGCCATCGCCGCCTCCCTTTCGTTCGATCAACAGGGCGATCCTAGCCCAATCCGTCGACACCGCAGGGCAAGCCCGCTCTGCGGATCACCGGTACGTAAGGTTTCATGCCGTCCGCCGACGAACCGATGAACGACAAGCGGAAGTTCGCCATGCGTTTCCGTGTCGCCCGCATCCGCGCCCCACTGGCCGTCGCCAGCCATGCCGGGGAGGAGACTCGGGCCCGACTCCCCCGAGCAGGGCAGGTGGCGGTCGCGCGTGGCGTCATGGCGGATCCGTCCATGGGTGGGGACCCCGCGGACTTCTCCCCGGCGAATGCGGTACCCGGCGCGGCGCCGGCGGGCGGGCAGTCTTGGCCGCCTTGGGCACGGCGATTGAACGCGGCTGGTGTCGGGTCGGCGATGCCCGTTCCTCCGCCATTGCCGCAGCCAGGACTCCGCCCGGCCTTCGGCCGGACCAAGTTCCGGGATCTCCTGAACCGTGACGCAGGAGCGGCCCCCTCAGTGGGACGGTTGCGACTTCGTGCACAGGCCGGAAATCCGGAAGCGCCTTTCCGGTCCCGCGCCGGCCGGGACCGACCGCTGCCCGGTGAGCGGCGTCACCCGATTTGCAGACCGGCTGCACGTCCGAGTCGAACCACGTTGGCCGGTAATCGGGCGGTCCCCCGGCCGGATGCTCCTCGCCGCGCTCCAGCGGATGACGGGAGAGGACCTCGGAAGGATCCCGCAGATCGGAGCTGCAATTATGTTGCAATGCAACACACCCATCGCCTTTTCGCTATAATCATTTGTTTTTGCGAATCTTCGCCGCCATCACGCGGCGCCTCCCGCCGTGTCCCGCCTGCCCCTCGTTGACCTTCTGAAAGCCTTGGCCTGCCAAGTAATTCTCTGGCACCACTTCGCCTACTACGGTCCGCTTTCGGAAACCCTCGCACCCGCAATGCCCTGGTTGATCGACAACCTCCGCGCTTATGGTCCACTGGCGGTGCCGGTCTTCCTCACCATCGGGGGCTTCCTTGCCGCGCGGACCCTGCTTTCCGTCCGGTCGCCGGTCGTTCCCGGCAAGTTGATCTGGGGTCGCTACCAACGCCTCGTCCTACCCTACCTGCCGGCAATGGGTTTCGCGATGGTGGCGGCCATTATTGCCCGCACCGTGGCGCCCCACCCAGAGAATCCCGCCGCGCCGGGCATCGGCCAGGTGCTGGCCCACGTCGTACTGCTTCAGGACCTTCTGGACTACGAAGCTCTTTCGGCGGGCACCTGGTACGTGGCTATCGACTTCCAGCTTTTCGCCATGCTGACCTGCATGGCCTGGCTCGCGCGCCGACGTGCGCGGGATGCGGCGACGGCATCGTCGAACCTGGCCTTGTTGGCCGTCGTGTTGTCCATCGTCTCCCTTTTCTGGGTCAACCTGGACCGCGAGCAGGAGGTGTGGGCGCCCTACTTCTTCGGCGCCTACGGTCTGGGCATCCTCGCGGAGCGCATTTCCCGGAGCAGGCGCAAAGGCGTCGGCCTTCTCGGTCTGGCCGTGCTCAGCGGCGCCGCCCTGCTGGTCGAGTGGCGCACGCGCGTGCTGGTGGCTGCAATCGCGGCGCTGCTGCTCGCCCTGAGCGGAGGGCGCGGGCCGCGCTGGACGACGGCC
>DAOLKI010000210.1:0-5227 GCA_035331665.1 Rhodocyclaceae bacterium | reverse complement strand
CGCATCGGCAGCACGCCGGGCGAGTATTGCCATTTCCGCATCAGCCTGCCGGCGCAGCCCGAACAGATGGCCGCCGCCTGACCCACGGGATATCGACCATGACCGCCAGAAAACTGCTCATCGCCGACGACTCGAACATCGTGCGCAGCAAGATCGCCCGCGCCCTGGGCCAGCACGGCCTGCACATCGTCGGCCTCGCCGCCAACGGCCGCGAGGCGCTCGAGTTGTTCAAGACCACCAGACCCGACGTGTTGACCATGGACCTGACCATGCCCGAGATGGACGGCATCGAATGCATACGTGCCATCCGGGCGCTGGATTCGAAGGTCCGCATCCTGGTCGTCTCGGCGCTGTCGGACAAGGGAACGGCGATCCAGGCCCTGAAGGAAGGCGCGCAGGGATTCCTCGACAAACCCTTTACCGAGGCCGAGCTGTCCGATGCCATCGGCGAACTGCTGGAGGAAACGAGCCATGGATGAGGCGCAACTCAAGGTGTTCGTGAGCATCGTCCAGCACTATTTCGAGAAGGTGACCGGCAAGGCCGCCGAGGTCGGCACGCCGTTCCTCGGCGAGCCGACGGAACTGCCGATCCACGACTTCACCGGCGTCATCGGGATCTCGGGCAGCCAGCGCGGTTGCGTGTATTTCAGCGCGCCGGGGCAGATGCTGAAGGAATTGCTGCTGCGCGCCGGGGAAACGGACGTCTCCGAGGGCAACCTGGCCGACCTCACCGGCGAGATCGCCAACACGATCTCCGGCAACGCGCGCCGCGAATTCGGCAGCGAGTTCCTGATCTCCGTGCCGGTCGTCGTGCGCGGAAGCGGCCAGCACATCACCGTGCCGAAGGGCGTCAAGGCCTACGTGATCCCCTTGCGCTGGCACAAGATCGCCGCCGCGCTGGTGGTCAGCGTCGCCAAGGCCTGACGCGGCCCTGTCCCGCCCGCGTGCGAGGTTTCCGGGCCAGCGGCGACCGGTGCCCCGGGCGACCGCGGGATACCGCTGAACGGCCTGCCGCCCCGGCCTAGCGGCCGCTATCCGCGCCGCCGCTGTCGCGCGCCGTGTCGCCGACGGATATCTGCCCGGCCGGATCCTGCTTTCGAGGCGCCGCGGCGGGATCGACGAAACGCCATTGCCGGTAGCTCCCGGCCCCCGCGAATCCGCCGTCGGCATCCGCGAAGCCGCCCTTCTTGATCGGCTCGCCGCCAGCCAGGCTGAATACGCCGACGATTCGTCCGCCGGCCTTGACGAGCCCCCACTCCGCACCGCCGGTCAACGGGTCGCGATAGCCGCGCCGCAGGTGCCGGCAGGGCAGCGGAATGCAACGTCCGTCCGAGACCAGGTCTTCGAGGGTCCGCGGCCATTCCCCGCCGGGCGCGATTCCGTTGCCGGCCACCCGGTGATACGACGCCAACGCCCTCCGGTACTGCCCACCGGCGAACAGCAGTTCCGCCTCCTTCTCGCGCACCGCCTGGGTATGCCATACCTGGCCGGTGGCGGCGAGGACGAGCCCTCCGATCGCCACTGCGAAGAGCAGGAATAGGTAGGTGTAGCCAGCCTGCCGGCGCGCGTTACCAATCGGCATAGGCCGTCCCGTCGCCCGCCTTTCCGGGCGCGCCACTGCGCAGGTCGTAAATGCCCCCGCCGCCGCCGGGCGGCGACAGGACCGTCCAGGAATCGCCGCTGTCGGTCAGCGGATCGGTCGGCAGTTTTCGCAGATAGCGCTTGGTCACCAGTTCGTCCAGGGTCTCCGGGAAACGCCCGGTATCGCCATGGAATTTGTCGATGGCGTCACGGACGACGAACAGGGTCTCCTTGAGTGCCGACTCGCGGGCACGCTCCAAGTGGGCAAAATAGCGCGGCGCCGCGATCGTGAGCAACGTGGCGATGATGGCCAGGACCACCATCAGCTCGATCAGGGTGAACCCTCGACGGCCCACGGCGACCTTTCTCCTGCCTACCATGCGCGGTAGGGGACGCCGTTGAGGCCCGTCCCCTCGCGCAGCGAATACACGTCGAAGACATCCTCGCCGGCCACCGGCGCATCCGGCGGACTGGCGTAGGAACGCAAGCCCCACGTCCCGGCGGCGGGTACCCCGGTGTCCGGATGGAACGGGTCGCGCGGCACGCGGCGGATGAAGCGCAACGGCGCCCCTTCCGGGCTGCGCGCGTCGCGGATGCCTTCCAGGTCCTCCAGTCGCCGGGGATAGCCTGAGTCGCCCACCCTCCGCTCGATGCGTCCGTCATCGGCGGCGGCCTTGTAGGCGTCGATGGCCAGGCGGATCTCGCGGAGGGCCCGGCGCAGGTCCTGTTCCCTGGACCTCTGCACGGTCAGTTCCGCCAGCGGCAGGGTGATGCTGGCCAGGATGCCCAGGATGGCCACCACCACCGCAAGTTCGATGAAGGTGAATCCCGCCTGGGCGCCATGGCGCCGGCAGTTTTCAGCGGCGCTCGGCACCGGCGGCGGCTCCCGGGTTCGCGGATGGATTGGCCGATTCTTCGGGGGCCGCCGCGGGCGCCGATTCGACCGGCGTTTCCGCTTCGCGTCCCGGCGGGTCGCCCGCCGGCATCGCACCCGTCGACGACAACCCCAGCCCGCCCGGCGACGTGGACTGGATGCGCAGCGGCGGCGCGCCGACGGATACCTCCGTACCCGACGGAACGTAGGGCTGGACGGCCTCCGGTTTCACCAGATTGCGCAGGATTCTCGGCGTGATGAGGAGGACGATCTCGGTCTTCGATCCGGAATCCTTGGTGCTCGAGAACAGGCGCCCGATCAGCGGCAGATCGCCGAGGCCGGGGAGCCGGTTGGCGGCCGAGCGCTCCTCGTCGCTGATCAATCCGGCCAGGACCTGTGTCTCGCCGTTCCTCAGGCGCAGCACGGTGGCGGCGCTTCGGGTGCCCACCTGGTAGGCGAGGGATCCGGAAGGACCGGGCACTTCCTTCACGATGCTGCTCACCTCCAGGCTGACCCGCATGGCGACCTCGTCTTCCAGCGTCACGGTCGGCTCGACGTCGAGCTTGAGACCGACGTCCAGGTAGGAGACGTTGGCCGAGACGCCCACGTTGGCGGTGGAGGTGGTGGTGAATACCGGCAGCTTCTCGCCGATATGCACCTTGGCTTTCTCCCGGTTGCGCACCCGGATGCGCGGATTCGCCAGAAGGTCGCTGTTCCCGGACTGGCTCTTCAGGTTCAGGGTCAGGGCCGGATTGGCGACGAAGGAGGTCAGGCCGCTGCGGTTGTGCAGGTCCACGTAGCCGCCGGCCAACGCGCCGCCGGGGGTGGTGACGCTCTGCGTCACCCCGTTCACGATCGTGGTGGTGGTGGCCTGGCTCTGCAACTGGCCGTAGCCGATCGCATCGGGGAATCGCAGGCCCAGCTCGAACAGGCGGCTGCGCGAAATCTCCAGCACCTCCACCTCGAGCATCACTTCGGGCTCGGGCAGGTCGAGGGCGGCGATCACCGATTCCGCCAGGCGCAGCGCCTCCGGCGTGTCCTTGACGATCACGAGGTTCAGTTTCTCGTCGATGAATATGTCACGGCTCTTGACCACGGTCTTCAGCAGGATCTGCGCCTGTTTGGCCTCGGCATTCGACAGATAGAAGGTCTTCACGGCGAGTTCCTGGAATTCCTTGGCCTTGGCCGCGGTGTTCGGGTAGATGAGCAATGAACTCTCGTTCAACAGCTTGCGCTCGAGCTGGTGGGTGGCCAGGATCAGGCGCACGACCTCGTCGATGCTGGTATTGCGGACGAAGAGCGTCACCCTGGCATCGCCCTTCACGTCCTTGTCGAAGACGAAATTCACTCCCGCGCTGCGCGATATGGCCTCGAACACGCTGCGCAGGGGCGCATCGCGGAATTCCAGCGTGATCGGCTTCGCGAAGGGCGACCTGAGTTCCGCCGCGGGCATTGTCTGCTGGGCCCCCAGCGCCTCCAGGCGCCTGAGCACGGCCTTGGCACCGGCGTGTCCCGGGTTCTCGGCGAGGACCGTACGGGCCAGGGTATCCGCCGCGCCCTTCTCGCCTTTCCTGAGCCGCGCATCGGCGTCCTGCACCAGACCGTCGTGGCGCCGGGCGGTGTCGATCTCCTTGAGGCCGGCGGCGGCGCGCGGATTGGCGGCGTCCAGGCGCAGGCTGCGCCGGTAGAGCTCCTCCGCCTCCGGCAGCCTTCCGGCGAGGCGAGCGGTGTCCGCGGCGGCGAGCCACTGGCCGACCGCGAGGTCCCGCTGGCGCAGGTAGGTGGCCCGCGTTTCCCGGTCGTCCGGGCGCTCGCGGGTGGCCTCTCCCAGGCGCAGCACGCCCTCCTCCAGCCGGCCCGCGGCGATCAGGTCGCGGCCTTCGTCCAGGGCCGGATTGTGGGCACAGGCGGCGACCAGGAGGATCAGGGCCGCCGGCAGTGCCTGCCGGGCGAGACGCAGAACACCCGGCGACGGGCGACGGGCGGACGGGGAACGGTCCCCGGCGGTGGCAAGCGATGAGGTGTTCACTGTTCGGTTCCCGTGGACAGCACCTGCTTTTCCCGCAGGGGCAGGTAGGTGAAGGCGACCCGGCCCGGCTCGACGGCGTCGACCCGGTAACGTCCGTCGATGACCAATCCGGATCTGGCGGCGATGGTGCGGTTCTGCCAGGCCAGGAATGCCACCGGCGCGCCCCCCGCCTCCTGTACCTGGCCGAGGAACCGGAAGGGCAATGGCGGCGCCGACGGTGGCGGCGGCCTGGGCGGCGGCGGTGGCGGCGGCTGCCAGTCGCGGGCGGCGAAAGGATCGGCCCGGGCACAGAGCATGTCGGGACGGCCGGGCATGCCGCCTCCCGCCGACGATGGCGCCGCCGACGCGGCGAGCATGGCCACGCAGGGGAGCAAGGCACGCATCCGGCTCACGGCGCCCTCGTCAGCAATGCCAGATGCACGACGGCCTCGACGCTTGCCTGTCCGACATCCGGGCGGCGCACGTCGAGATCCTCCAGGACCAGGCTGGGGTTCGCGTTCATCAATTCGGCGAGCCAGGCGCGCAGATCGACGTAACGCCCGGCCACCGGCAACTGGATTCGGTGGCGGACCAGCCGGCCACCGGCTTCGCTGCCGGTTCGCATGTCGCTGCGATTGAGCCGCAAATCGTGCCGCGCCGCGGCCTCGTGGCTGGCCAGGACGAAGGCCTGGGCCGCGGCGTCCGGCGGAAACGCGTCAGGGTCGACCGCGGCCCGCGCTCCCGGTGCCTGCCCGGCGGCCGCC
>DAOLKI010000209.1:0-5283 GCA_035331665.1 Rhodocyclaceae bacterium | reverse complement strand
CCGCCTGTAAGCCGGGTTCTGTACGGCAGTCCGAAGACTGCCCGGCAGCCATTCCTCTGGGCCCGCCGTTGCCGGCGGACTCAAGCAGCCTACCCGGGAGCGGCGCGGGCCACGCCATCGCCCCCCTATTTGGCCTTGCCCCGGATGGGGTTTGCCGTGCCGTCCCCGTTGCCGGGAACGCGGTGGGCTCTTACCCTCCGCCGGCTTGCGCCGGCGAACGACCCCTGTCGGGGCCGCACCATTTCACCCTTGCCGGTCCTTGCGGACGTAGGCGGTTTGCTTTCTGTTGCACTTTCCGTCGCCTTGGGCGGCGGGCCTGGCGGCCCTCCGCTTGCTGCGCCCGGCCGTTAGCCGGCATCCTGCCCTGCGGGGCCCGGACTTTCCTCCATGGGCTCGCACCCACAGCGGCTGCCCGGCGGACTTCCCATGCGGATTCTACGCCACGGGCGCGCGCGGCCCGCGCCGCGGCCGGAACTGCCGGACGTCGTCGTAGTACGCGCCGCGCTCGCTGTCCGGCGTCAGGCCGGGAATGCCCAGAAACGGGAGAGGTTGCAGGTCCGCGGGCCGCAGTTCGGATTCCGCGAGCCAAGCGGCGAGGCGGGCGTCGGCGTCGGCCCATTGGGCCGACGGCGGGAGATCCATCCATTGCGACGGCACTTCGAAACCGATGGCCTTCCCGCACAGCCCTGGGAAGGGCCTCTCCAGGGCCGCCAGGCTGGCATGCCCGAGGACGAAGAAGCGCATGCCGGTCAGGACCCGTCCCCGCCAGTCATGGAAGGCCTCGCGCCAATGGTGGGTGCGGATCAGATTCCACAGGGCCGGGTCCGCATGGCATACGAGGACCCCGCACTCGTCGAACTGGGTCAGGGCGTCGCGCAGGGCACCCCGTTCGCGCGTCCCCGCGGCCTCCGCATCCCTGATGGCCACCGCATGGCGACGGTTGATGACCGCCTTCGTCCGGGGCATCGCCAGCCAGGCGACGGCATTGCAGGCGTCGTGACGGTTGCCGTGCCGTGTCTCGACTTCTCCGTGCAGATAGGCCCGCGTTTCGTAACCGGCGCCTCCGCTGCCGTCCGCCGCCACGAAACGCAACGGGCGCCCGCCGCCGGAGACCAGGCCGCGTTCCGCCGCCAGCGCATTGCAGGCGGCAATCGCAATGGCATCGTCCTGGAGCAGGTGCAGTCCCGGCATGGCCGGAAAGCAGGGAGCCGGAAGCTCAGCCACCCTTTGCGTTGCCGTCCTCGTCGCCGCCCTTTTCCTTGGATTCGGCGGCCACGAAACGCAGTTCGCCCCCTTTCACCCGGAAGGCGCCGAGCAGCGTCCCCGGTTCCGGCGGTGGCTCCTTGAACTGCTGGAGCTGGCAATTCTTGGTCTCCGTCACGTACCAGCGCTTTCCCTGACGCAGGATGTAAGCCCCCGTCCCGGAATCGTAAACCTCGACCTTCAGGGCCCCGTCCGGAGCGGGTTTCAGGTGATGGCGGCGCTGACAGTCGGGCATCCGCGTGGCCACCAGGGCCAGTTCCCACCCATCGCTCCAAGGGTAATCCTTCGTGCGCACGAGCGTGATGCCGTGGTCGCTTCCGGTGATGGGCATGAAGGCCGAATCGCTCGAGCATCCGGCAATGAGGAGCGGCACAGCGAGCGCGACGAGGATGGGCCTCATGCGACCGGCCTCAGGCGAGCCGCCAGGCGATCGTCTCCCCCGCCCGCAGGGGCACGAGGGGGTCGCCGGGAAGGAATTCCAGGTGGGCCGGCACGGGCGTGGCTTCCTTCACCAGAGTCACCGTGTCCGCATTGCGGGGCAGCCCGTAGAAATCGGGACCGAAATGGCTGGCGAAGCCTTCCAGGCGGTCCAGCGCACCGGCCGCTTCGAAGGCCTCCGCGTAGAGTTCGATGCCGGCGTGGGCCGTGTAACAGCCGGCGCAGCCGCAGGACGCCTCCTTGGTCGACCGCGCGTGGGGCGCGGAATCGGTTCCCAGGAAGAACTTGGGGTTGCCGGACGTGGCGGCCGCCACCAGCGCCTGGCGATGGCTTTCCCGTTTCAGCACGGGCAGGCAGTAGTGGTGCGGTCGCATGCCCCCGGCGAAGAGGGCGTTCCGGTTCATCAGCAGGTGGTGGGCCGTCAGCGTGCCGGCAACGCGCGGCCCGGCAGCGCGCACGAAATCCACGCCGTCGCCCGTCGTGATGTGCTCCAGCACGATCCTCAGGCCGGGAAAGTCGCGATGCGCCGGCGCCAGGACGCGTTCGATGAACGCCGCCTCGCGGTCGAACACGTCGACGTCGGGGTCGGTGACTTCGCCGTGTACGAGCAGGGGAACGTCGAGCGCCTCCATGCGCGCCAGCGTGGCGTGGCAACGCCTCAGGTCCGTGACGCCGGCATCGGAATTGGTCGTGGCACCGGCCGGGTAGAGTTTCACCGCGTGCACAATGCCGCCGGCCTTCGCGGCGTCGATCTCTTCCGGCGCCAGGTTGTCGGTCAGATACAGGGTCATCAGCGGTGCGAACGACGAACCGGCCGGCAGGACGCCGAGTATCCGTTCCCGGTAGGCGGCCGCCGCCGCGACGGTGGTGATCGGCGGCCGCAGATTGGGCATGACGATGGCGCGCCCGAAGCGCCGCGCCGTGTCTGCGAGCACGGCCGCCAGCGCGGCACCATCCCGCAGGTGCAGGTGCCAGTCGTCGGGGCGGGTGATGGTCAGGGTCTGCATGGGGGAATTATCGCCGATCGGGCCGCTCGCCGTCCGCCTTCAGTTCCAGGGCCCGGGCGTAGAACTCGTTCTTTCCGTGCCCCGTGATCTCCGCCGCGAGCTTTGCCGCCTGCTTGACGGGCAGTTCGGCGAGGAGCAGCCGGAGCACCCGCTCCGCCCCGGCGTCCAATCCCGTCCGGGGCGGCGGTGCGGATACCACGAGCACGAACTCGCCGCGGCGCCGGTTCGGATCGGCGGCGAGCCAGCCGGGAGCCTCGGGGAGCGGCATGGCGGCGATCTCCTCGAAGACCTTGGTCAGTTCCCGTGCCACGAGCAGGGTGCGGTCGGCCTCGAGCAGGGACGCCAGGTCGGCCAGCGTTTCCTCGATGCGGTGGGGTGCCTCGTAGATGACGAGAGCCGCGGGCACCGCGGCCAGGCGCCGGATTTCCTGCTGGCGGGCATGCGGACGCGACGGCAGGAAGCCGGCGAACAGGGCCGGCCCATCGGGCAGCCCGGAGACCGCCAGGGCCGCCGTCAAGGCGCTCGGGCCGGGGATGGGCACGACCGGCAAGCCGGCGGCGCGAACCGCAGCGACCGCCCGACCGCCGGGATCGGAAATGCCTGGGGTCCCGGCATCCGACACGAGGGCGACGGCCTTGCCTTCGCCGATCAGGGCAATCACCCGTGCGACGGCCTGGCGCTCGTTGTGTTCGTGCAGCGGGATCAACGGCGCGGCAACGCCGAGCCCCTCCAGGAAGGGCCGCGAATGCCGGGTGTCCTCGCAGGCCACGGCCGCCGCCGCCCGCAGCACGGACACCGCCCTCGCCGTCACGTCTTCCCTGTTCCCGATGGGGGTGGCGACCACATACAATGCCGGTGTCAAATCCTGTTCCTTTCCGTCCATGGCGCCCCATTCTTCCAGCCCGCCGCTCCCTCGGCAAGCGCCGACACCCGGATCCCGCCGGTCGGCCGGCGCGGTCGCGGAAGCGGCCGCGGCCGCATACCTCGAATCCCGCGGCCTGCGGGTCATCGCGCGGAACTTCCGGGTGCGCGGCGGGGAGATCGACCTGATCTGCCGTGATGCAGCGACGGTGGCCTTCGTGGAAGTGCGCCTGCGCACGTCGAACCTTTTCGGGGGCGCCGCGGCGAGCATCACCGCCGCCAAACAGGCGCGGCTGGTCGTGGCGGCCCGCCATTGGCTGGCGGCAAATCCCCGCGAGGCCGGGCGACCATGCCGCTTCGATTGCGTGTGCGTGGACGGCGAACGCATGGAGTGGATCAAGGATGCCTTTGCGGCCGAGTGAGATCCTGGCGGCCGGCATCCTCGCCCTGTGGCTGCCCGCGGTGGCGGCCCAGGCAGTGCGCGTCCTCGTTCAGGATTCTCCGCTGGCCGGGTTCCAGTATTACGCCGGCGCCGTCCGTTGGGACGAGATGCGCGTCGGGGATCCCCTTCGACTGATTCGGGAGCCGGAGAACCCCCATGATGCCAATGCCGTGATGGTCGAGTGGATGGGCGAGAAACTGGGCTACCTGCCGCGCGCCGAGAACGGTTCCGTGGCCGCCGAGATGGACCGCGGTGCTCGCGTGCAGGGGCGCATCGGCGCCCTGGTCCGCCATCGCAACCCGTGGCGACGGGTACGGGTCGAAGTCTGGGTGGCGCTGTAGGAGTCCGCCGCGGCAGGTCCCGCGTCCCGCCCGGCCGGCCGGCATGGACGCCGACACCGGTCGAGTTCCCTGCGAACAGCGACGATCCCGGGCTGTTGTTCCCGGAATGGGGGTCCATGGGCGGCTGGTAAAATCCGTCGATGGAATTGATTCAGCGCATCCGGGGCCAGTTCGAAGACAGCGCCCACACCAAACTGCAAGCTGTCGCCGCCATGGCGGCGCCGGTCGAAGCCGCCATCCGCCTGATGGTCGAAGCCTTGCAGGGCGGCCACAAGATCCTCTCCTGCGGCAACGGCGGGTCCGCCGCCGACGCACAGCATTTCGCGGCGGAACTGGTGAACCGGTTCGAGCGCGAACGGCCACCGCTGGCGGCCATCGCCTTGACCACGGACACCTCGACGCTGACGTCCATCGGCAACGACTACCGGTTCGAAGACATCTTTTCGAAACAGGTGTTGGCGCTCGGGCGTCCCGGAGACGTGTTGTTGGCCATCTCCACGTCGGGCAATTCCCCGAACGTGCAGGAGGCGATCCGCGCCGCCCACCAGCGCAACGTGCGCGTCGTCGCGCTGACCGGCAAGGGGGGCGGCGCGATCGCGGACCTGCTGCGCGATTCCGACGTCCACCTGTGCGTACCGGCCAGCCGGACGGCACGCATCCAGGAAGTTCATCTTCTCGTCATCCATTGCCTCTGCGACGGCATCGACGCCGTGCTGCTGGGAGAAACCTCATGAAAATGCGCCGCTCCGCCCTGCACCGGACCGCCCCCTTCCTGCTCGCCGCCGCCATGCTGCCGTTGTTGCCCGCCTGCGTCCCCGTGGCCGCCGTGGGGGTCAGTGCCGGCGCCCTGATGATCGCCGATCGCCGCCCGTCGGAGACCTACATCACCGACGAGGGCATCGAGATCCGCGCCGCGAACCGCATCAACGAA
>DAOLKI010000208.1:0-5291 GCA_035331665.1 Rhodocyclaceae bacterium | reverse complement strand
GCCCGCTGCAACCGGTTCATGGGGCGCTACCTGCGCCACGGCGAGGGCTACCCCGACTGGAGCCTGCGCCTGTTCGATCGTCGCAGGTCCGCATGGTCGGACGACGCGGTGCATGAGAAGGTGATCGTCGATGGCCCGGTGCGCACCCTGGCCGGGGATTTGCTGCACGATTCGGCGGAATCGCTGGAGTCCTACCTGGACAAGCAGAACCGCTACACGACCCTCGCGGCGCGCATGGCCCTGGACCGCGGCGAACGGCCTTCCACGTTCCGCATGCTGGCGAGTCCGCTGGTGCGGTTCGTCAAGTTCTACTTCGTCCGCCTGGGCTTCCTGGACGGCCTGCCGGGGCTGATCCATATCCTGATCGGTTGTCAAAACAGCTTGGTCAAGTATGGGAAAATGATTTCCATGCTGAAAGACAGGCGAATCCCGTGAATGCCCGCGGTCCCGCGGACCGGTCGCCGCGCTCGATGCTGATCACCGGTGGGACGGGTCTGCTGGGCATCGGGTGGGCCTGCGCGATGCGGGATCGCATCCGGGTCCACTCCGGCACCCATCATCGCGGGCTCCGGTTGAGGGGAACGACGCCGGTCGGGCTGGACCTGGAATCCGTATCCGCCCTGTGCGGCGTCCTGGCCCATCTGGGGAAGCCGGTGATCGTCCACACCGCGGGACTCGCCTCGGTTGACCAGTGCGACCGGGACCCCTCGATGGCCCGCCACGTGAACGCCGACCTCGCCGAAAACGTCGCCATCGCGGCGGCCGAAACGGGCTGCCGTCTGATCCACATTTCCACCGACCACCTGTTCGCCGGCGATCGTGCCCTGTGCGGGGAGGACGAGCCGCCGCAGCCCCTCAACCGCTACGCGGAAACCAAGCGGGAAGCGGAAGTGCGGGTACTGGCCGCCTGTCCCGGGGCACTGGTCGTGCGAACCAACTTCTTCGGCTGGGGATCGGCGCAGCGGCGTTCGTTCAGCGACTGGATCTTGGACAACCTGAGGACAGGACAGCCCATCACCCTGTTCGACGATGTCTACTATTCGCCCATTCTCATCGAAACGCTGGCCATTGCGGCCCATCAGCTGAGCGACCGGGGGATTTCGGGCGTGATCAACCTCGTCGGAGACGAAAGAGTCTCGAAACACGAGTTCGGCGTCCGCCTCGCGGCCCGTTTCCGGCTCGATGGGGGCCTGATCGCGCGTGGTAAAATCTCGTCCGCCCGCCTGTTCGCACCGAGGCCCCGCGACATGTCGCTGGACAACCGCATGGCACGTGAAATCCTGGCCAGACCGCTCGGTGGGCTGGACCAATTCTTCAACACTCTCGCATGGCAGGAAAGCATGGGGCTGGCGCGGGAGCTCAACGACGCAGTCATGGAGTGAGGCGTGTCCATACTCGACGGTAAGTCCGTCCTCGTGACCGGTGCCACCGGTTCGTTCGGCAAACGATTCATCAAGGCGGTTCTGGAACACCACAATCCGCGGCGCCTCGTCGTCTTCAGCCGCGACGAACTGAAGCAATTCGAGATGCAGCAGGTGTTCCGGGATTCGCGGCTGCGCTATTTTCTCGGGGATGTCCGCGACAAGGAACGCCTCTATCGCGCGTTCGACGGCGTCGAGGTGGTGATTCACGCGGCGGCGATGAAGCAGGTTCCGGCCTCCGAATACAACCCGATGGAAGCCATCAAGACCAACATCATCGGTGCGGAAAACGTCATCAACGTGTGCATCGACCAGGGCATCGAGCGCGTCATCGCCCTGTCGACGGACAAGGCCGCCAATCCGGCCAATCTGTACGGCGCCACCAAGCTTTGCGCGGACAAGCTGTTCACGGCGGCGAATGCGCTTTCCGGCCGGCACCGGACGCGGTTTTCCGTGGTCCGCTACGGCAACGTCATCGGATCCCGGGGCAGCGTCATCCCCTTCTTCATGCAGAAGCGGTCGTCCGGCGTCCTGCCGATCACCGATCCCCGCATGACCAGGTTCTGGATCACGCTCGCGCAGGGTGTGCAGTTCGTCATGGACAGCCTCGACCGCATGCATGGCGGCGAGATCTTCGTGCCCAAGATTCCCAGCATGGGCATCATGGACGTGGCCAAGGCGGTGGCGCCGGAATGCCGTACCGAAGTCATCGGCATCCGTCCGGGGGAAAAGCTGCACGAGATCATGATCACGCCCGATGACGCACTCAATACCCTCGAGCTCCAGGACCATTACGTGATCCAGCCGGCCGCCGACTGGTGGAAGCAGGAGGAGTTTCGGGAACGCACGGGGGCGCGTCCGGTCGAGGAGGCTTTCCAGTACAGCAGCGACCGGAACGGGCAATGGATGACCGCCGATCAATTGCGCGAACTCCTGGAACACGAAATCATCGAGCGATGATTCCCTACGGACGTCACCATCTGGAGGAGGACGACATCCAGGCGGTGGCGGACGTCCTGCGTCATGGCGACCTGACCCAGGGACCGAAGATCGCGGAGTTCGAGCGGGCCATCGCCCAGTACGTCGGCGCCCGGTTCGCGGTCGCCGTGTCGAGCGGCACGGCCGCGCTGCACCTGGCCTGCCTGGTCGCGGAACTGGGCCCCGGCGACGTGGTCGCGTCCACGCCGAACACCTTCGTCGCGAGCACGAATTGCGCCTGCTACGTGGGCGCCACGCCGCGCTTCGTGGATATCGATCCGGAAACCCTGAACCTGGATCCTTTCGCCCTGGCGCGGCTCGCCGAAACCGAGAGCCTGTCCGCGATCATTCCGGTCCATTTCGCCGGGTTGCCCTGCGACATGCCCGCCATCCATGCCGTGGCACGGCGCAGTGGCGCATTCGTCATCGAGGATGCCTCGCATGCGCTGGGCGCGCGTCATGAAGACGGCACCCGGGTCGGCAGTTGCCGGTGGTCCGACGTCACGGTCTTCTCGCTCCATCCCGTGAAGATTCTCGCGACCGGCGAAGGCGGGTTGCTGACCACCAATGACGAGGCCTTGTACCGGCGGCTCCTGCGCCTGAGAAGCCACGGCATCGCGAAGAATCCGGAGGATTTCGTGGCCGCCGGGGGGCTGGACGCCGAGGGGCGTCCGAATCCGTGGCATTACGAAATGCAGGAACTCGGCTTCAATTACCGGATGACGGACCTGCAAGCGGCCCTGGGACTGACCCAGCTCGCCAAGATCGACCGATTCCTGGCGCGTCGGCGACAGGTCCGCGCCCGGTACGACGAGGCATTCGCGGACCTGCGATTCCTGCGCACCACGCAGAAAGGCGGCGTCGACCGCAGCGCCCATCATCTGGCGGTCGTCCGCATCGACTTCGCCGGCCTGGGCATGCCGCGCGCGAAGTTCATGCAGGAACTGGCGTCCCACGGCATTCATACCCAGGTCCATTACATTCCCGTCTACCGGCAGCCCTATTACGCGCGCTTCGACGTTCGGCCGGCGGCCTTCCCGGAAATGGAGCGGTATTTCTCCGAGGCGCTCACGCTGCCGATCTACTACGGCCTTGCCGCCGAGGACCAGGAATTGGTGATCGCCAGGGTGCTGGACCTCTGCCGATGAGGCTCGGCCTCGGCACCGTCCAGTTCGGCCAGGATTACGGGATATCCAACCGCCATGGCCGTCCGGCGGTCGACGAGGTGGCGGCGATCCTGCGCGTGGCGGCCGACGGTGGCGTAGATCTGCTCGACACCGCGCATGCCTATGGCGACGCGGAGGAGATCCTCGGCGAGCTGGCCGTCGAGACCGCGCCGTTCCGCGTGGTCACCAAGACCCCGGCGGCCAGGGTCTCGGCCATCGGCGATGCCGAAGTCGGCCGGGTCCGCGGCGGATTCTCGGACTCCCTTGCGCGCCTGCAACGGACGTCGCTGTTCGGCCTGCTGCTGCATCGTGCGGCGGACCTCGCGCTTCCTGGAGGAGAGAGGCTCGCCGAAACGCTGGTCCGGCTCCGGGAAGAAGGCAAGGTCGCGAAGGTGGGCGTGTCCGTGTATTCCCCCGCGGATCTGGACCGCGTGATCCGGGTCTTCCGCCCCGATCTCGTGCAGTTGCCCTTCAGTGTGCTCGATCAGCGGTTCGCCCGTTCCGGGCACCTGGCGGAACTGCGGCGGCAGGGCGTCGAGGTGCATCTGCGCTCCGTGTTTCTCCAGGGCGTGCTCCTCATGGATCCCGCCCGCATCCCCGACGCGCTGCAGGCCCTGCGGCCGTCCTTGGCTGCATGGAGGCGGCATCTCGACGGGGAGGGTGTCTCGCCGCTCGCCGGTGCCCTGGCGGTCGCCCGCCGGGCGGATGCGGACATCTGCCTGGTGGGCGTCAATTCGTCCGGCGAGATGGGCGAGATCCTGGGTGCCTGGGCGAAGGCGCAACAAGTGGTCGCGGAAGCCGGACCGTTCGCCTGCGACGACGAACGCTGGATCGTCCCGGCCAATTGGCCGGCGCGATGACGATGGAGATCGACGGGCGATGACGCGGCCGCCGGCCATCGTGGTTCAGACTTTCCATGCCCGCATTCCGTACCGGCACGAGGTTTCCGATCGAGGCCCGATGCGCAGGCGCGACAAGGCGCCGGCGCGATGCCCGAAGGCCCGGTTGGCGCGGGCGAAACCTCGAAACGGTGCCCATGCCACCGCCGGCATGGCAGGCCGGGATCGGGCGCCGTGGGCCGTCCGCGATTGGAGGCCCGGTCCGCATGCGATGAACATCACACCCGGTTCGTGCGATCGCGGCGCATGCACGGAGGCGGCGCCGTGATCCTCGGCATTCTGCAGGCGCGCATGTCCTCGCGCCGCCTTCCGGGCAAGGCCATGCTGCCCATCCTCGGCCGGCCGATGCTGGAACTCCAGCTTGAACGGGTGGGCCGCGCCCGGTCGCTGGATGCCCTGTGCCTGGCGACCAGCACCGATTCCGCGGACGATTCCATCGCGACCCTCGGCGAGGCCCTGGCGATTCCCGTCCACCGGGGCAGCCTGGACGACGTTCTCGACAGGTTCCACGGAGCGGCCGCGCGGTTCGCGCCGGATACCGTCGTCCGCATGACCGGCGACTGCCCCCTGGCGGACCCGCAGATCATCGACGCCGTCGTCGCGTATTTCCGGGACGGCGGATACGACTACGCGAGCAACGCCCTGGAACCGACCTTTCCCGACGGTCTCGACGTTGAGGTCTGCCGTTACGCATGCCTGGAAACCGCCTGGCGCAAGGCCGAACTACCGTCCGAGCGGGAACACGTGATGCCCTTCATCCATCGCCGCCGGCAGCGTTTCCGGGTCGGGATCCATCGCAATCCGGTGGACCTCTCCGCCCTGCGCTG
>DAOLKI010000207.1:0-5307 GCA_035331665.1 Rhodocyclaceae bacterium | reverse complement strand
CCCTTGCCGTCGCCGCGCTTCGCGCGATCATCCGCATTCCGGGGCCAACGCAGGCCTGCTTCATTCTGTCAGGGGTTCTTACAGCGCGCGCAAGCGGGCGCGGACGGCGTCGAGGTAATCGGGAAACAGGTGGATGTCGTCGTGGCCGGCGCCGCGCACCAGGTGCAACTCGGCACCGGGTGCGCGCGCCCGGAGGCTTTCCGCCTGGGACGCGGGGATCACCGCATCTCGGTCGCCATGAAGCAGGAGCAGCGGGGTGGTCATGCGGGAGGCCGCCTCGCAGGTGGACAACGGATAGCGCAGCAGGGCCGTCGGCACCCACGGATAGTGATGTCTCGCCAGGTCGGCCATGCTGCAGTAGGGCGAGGCGAGGACCGTGAGATCCGGCCGCACCTCGGCGGCGAGGCGGGCGGCGAGGGCGGTGCCGAGGGACCGGCCGAAGACCACGATCCGGCGCCCTCGGTAATTGCCGGAAACGGCAACCCAGGCGGCTCTCACGTCCGCCATCAGCTGCTCCTCGCTTTCGATGCGCCCGGTGCTTTTCCCGTAGCCCCGGTAATCGACCATGAAGAGGTCGTAACCCAGGTCCCGGTAGAAATCCGCATTCGCGAACCAGCCGGCGAGATTGCCGCCGTTGCCGTGCAGATAGAAGACGAGCCCCTTCGGGTTGGCGAGGCGCAGGTGCAATGCGGAGAGGCGGGCACCCGGCACCGATACCGACACCTCCTCGGCTCCTGCGACCTCGAAACGGTGGTCCGCCGGCAGCCGCTCCGGCAGGAACAGGAGGGATTCCTGGTTCCGCCAGAGCCAGGCCAGCGCGAGCAGGTACAGCAGGACGATCCCGGCCAGACCCGCCAGGGCGCCGCGCAGGGTCATGCGGCGGCCCTCACCGCCCTGCCGGACCGCGGATCAGCCGCGACTGCGGCGCGCGGCAATCTGTTCCAGCCGCTGTTTCTCGGCAAGGACTTTGCCGCTGTAGATGAACTCGTCGTCGTCCGGCGCACCCGCATACTGCTGCAGGCCTCCCTCCACGCTCCCGGCGCGGCGGATCGATTCCTTGAGGACCCTGACGCCCACCTCGACGTTGGTCACCGGGTCGATGAGCGCCAGCGGATCGTCGGCCGGCAGCTTGTCCGGATGGAAGCGGCCGATGACCTGCATGAGGCCCTGGGCTCCCATCACGCTCTCCTTGAACGGATTGAAACCCGACTCGACGGCGATGACGGCGATCACCAGCAGGGGGTCGAGCCCGGCCTTCGTTCCGGCCTGGTGGGCCGCCTGAACGATCGGCTCGATGGCACCGGACGCGACCCGGTAACGCTTCGATACATACTCGACGACGGCCCGCATGCGGCCGGTGAGGGCCGGGGCGGGGGCGGCTTCCTCGTCGGCCTGTGGCGCCGGGGCGGGCACCGCGAACGGCGCGGCGGCGTTGGCCCATTGCTGGATCTTGCGGACGGCCGTGCCGTCATGCAGCACGCCGGTGCCGATCAGGGCCGCAATGGCGATTGCCACGAGGACCCCGGTGGTGAGCAGGCTGCCGTGCAGGAAATGAAACAGATACTCGGTGAAACGCGACGCGAAGCGTCGGATGCGTAAGGCGTGAGACATGCTTCCTCCTTTCCAGATCCCCCGTCCTCCGTTGGGCAAATCTATCCCCCGGAAGGCCGAAGGACGATTCGCTCCGACAGGCGCACCCGGTATGCGGGCGTGTCGCCGGACACGGCGACGGGAGCGGTCAAAGTACGGTTGCAGCGCCGCTCCCGGGGGATTCCGGCTGCCCCTTACGCGCGGGGCAGTGCGGCGGTTTGGCACCAGGCGATCCGGACCATCCGGACGCTTGAAACAGGTTGAATGCTGCCTGTGATTCTCGATTGCTGCGACGCAGCGGTTCGCATCCTATTGATTATGTTTAGGTCTGTCAACCTACCTGCGCACGGGAAACACGTCCGGCGGATTCCGACGGGGGCGTCGAATACCGTTGGTAGTCGCCCTAAATCGTGTCCCGGGACAGGAAAACGTGCCCCGTGTCCGAACCGGGAACGGCGGCTTTCAACGGTCGGTTGTCGCCCGTCGACGGGCCCTGCGGTCCCGCGGAACCGGGTCGTCATGGCGTGCGACGGACAAGCGACGCGCCCGCGCGGCCCGCACGGAGCGGCGTGAGCGTCAGGCCCCCTCGCGTTCCGCCAATCGCCGCAGGACCAGCGGGAATCCGCCGGTGAGGAACAGGGCCACGGCCGTGACGATCAGCGCCCAACCCGCCATGTCGTCGTTGAGGAGCGGGTGGGTCCCGCGCATCCAGCCGGCCAGGGCGGCGACCCCGACGACGGCCGTCAGGGTCCCGAGGGCGGTGAAGAACAGGAAGGTGAGCGGGAAATGGCGGGTTTTCAATCCTTCCCCCGCAGGTCGATCACCCGCTTCGCCTTGCCCACCGACCGCTCGATGACGCCGAACGGGACGATGTCGACCCGGGTGGTGATGCCGATGTAGGACTTGATGTGGTGGCGCAGTTCGGCCACCGCCGCCTGCTTGTCCGCCTCCGAGGCCACTTCCGGCTTCATTTCCACCTTCACCGCCAGTTCGTCCATGTGGCCCTTGCGGCCCACCTCCAGGATGTAGTGGGTGGACAGGCGGGGCACCCGCAGGATCAATTCCTCGATCTGGGACGGGAAGACGTTCACGCCGCGGATGATCAGCATGTCGTCGGAGCGGCCCGTGATCTTGCCGATGCGGCGGAAACTGCGGGCCGACGCCGGGAGCAGGCGCGTCAGGTCGCGGGTCCGGTAGCGCACGATGGGCAGCGCCTCCTTCGACAGGGACGTGAAGACGAGTTCGCCCTGCTGCCCGTCCGCAAGGACCTCGCCCGTGATCGGGTCGATGATTTCCGGATAGAAGTGGTCCTCCCAGATGGTGGGTCCGTCCCGCGATTCGATGCATTCGGCGGCCACGCCGGGTCCCATCACTTCGGATAGGCCATACAGATCCATCGCGGCGATGCCGAAGCGGGTCTCCAGTTCCTTGCGCATCTCCTCACCCCAGGGCTCGGCGCCGAACATGCCCCGTCTGAGGCTGCTGGCAGCCGGGTCCAGGCCCAGCCGTTCGAATTCGTCGGCGATGTTGAGCACGTAGGAAGGCGTACCGACGATCATGGTCGGCTTGAAGTCCTGGATCAACTGGACCTGCCGTTCGGTCTGGCCGCCGGAGATCGGAACCACCGCGCAGCCTATCCGCTCGGCGCCGTAATGGACGCCGAGGCCGCCCGTGAACAGGCCGTATCCGTGGGTGACGTGGATGATGTCGTGGCGCGTGCCGCCGGCTGCGCGGATCGATCGGGCCATCAGGCCGGACCAGGTGTCGATGTCCTTCTGCGTATAGCCGACCACGGTCGGCTTCCCCGTCGTGCCGCTGGAGGCATGGATGCGCACCACATCGTCCATCGGCACCGCGAACATGCCGAAAGGATAGGTCCGGCGCAGATCCTCCTTGGTCGTGAAGGGGAAGCGGGCCAGGTGCTCCAGGGACTTCAGGTCGCCGGGATGCACGCCCAGGGCGTCGAACTTCTCGCGGATGTGGGGAACGCGTTCGTAGGCATGGGCCAGCGTCCAGCGCAGACGTTCCAGTTGCAGGGCGGCGATCTCGTCGCGGCTGGCGCGCTCGATGGGCTCCAGGCGGCCGGGGTCGTTCATGCCGGGTTCTCCGGGGGGCGGTGGAAAGCCGCGAGTCTAGGTGCGGCGGCCCGTGACAAGGTTGACTTGGCGCAAGGAAGGCTGCGGGGATGTCCGGCGACCGGTGGTATCCTCCCGGCTGAAATCCTTCCTGCATTGCCCCGACCAATGGAAACTCCCCTGCGATTCCTGCGCGACTGGCTCACCCTGGGCGGACCCAGGAACGGCAATCGCGAGAGCGAGGCCCTGCGCGCCTGGCTGGAGAGTCTGGCGGGTTCGCCGCCGGAGGAAATGGCGGCGGCCATCGCGCGGCGCCTGCCCCACCTCGTGGCGGCCCAGCCCAATCACCACATGCGCCTGAAGCTGCTGGATGCCTTCGACGTGGCGGTCGAGCAGTTCCTGCCCGACATGGAGCGGCAGATCGCCGGGTTTCCCCTGCCCCTGCGTCCCGAGCACCAGGCAACCGCCCTCGCGGCCGACAACCTGTTGAAAGCCCTGGCGCTGGCCTACGGCGCCGTCGCCGTCGGCATCGAATCCCACAAGTTCGGCCCCGGCCTCGGGCAGCTCTGGCGCAACGCCGCCCAGCGGGCCATGGCGGCGCGCGCGCGACGCAAGATCCTCGCATGCCGTGTCTATGCGGCCCCTTCGCCCACGTCGTGGCGGCAGATGCACAGGATCTACCGCCGGGCCCGGTTGCGCGGATGCGCGACGGAAGGGCGGGAAGGGCATTCCATCGAATCCACCTACGTGGCCGCGCTCCTCTTCGCGCTGGCCAATCCCAGCAAGTTCTCGCGGCCCGACCAGGAGGCGATCCTCGGCGCCATAGACCGGCTGGGGAACCTCGCCCGGCTGCGCCCGCCCACGGACGCCGAGCGGGCCAGGGGAGGGGACCGGGACCTGTTCCTCATTCCGGCCGACGATGCGGGCGCGGGACGCCCCCTCCACCGGGTGACGGCCTCGGCCATCGCCCCGGATTCCCTGATCCTCGATTGTTCGGCGCTGGCAGCGGTATTGCGGGGCCGGGCGAGGAAGCAGGATGCCGGCGCGCACGGGCTTCCCGAAGCCCTCGCGACGAACCTGGCCGAGATGTGGAGTGGCCAGCCGGCCCGCCGTTTCACGCGGGTCCAGTTCAAGCCCAGGGGCGATCTGGTGTCCGGTTTCGACCGCGTCATGCGTTTCATGGACGGCGAAGCCCTGCGGCGGCGACGGCAGGATCGCGACAAGGCGGCCGTCGGGGCGGCCCGGGAAGGTCACGGGAATGATCTCGGGTTGAGCGAATGGGCCATCGTGAACGAGAGCCCGGACAGCTACGGGTTGCGCTACCTCAAGGGTGAGGCAGGATGCCTGGACGTGGGCGAGGTCGTCGGCGTGCGCACGCGCGAAAACGCGCAGGTGCATGTCTGCCTGATTCGCCGCGTGTCCAACGCCGGGCAGACCCGCCTCGAACTGGGCGTGCAGGAACTGGCACCGGCGGTGGCGACGGTGGAGTTCATAGGCGCCACGCCCGGCGAGATCGGCAAGGGCATCCTGCTGCCGGCGATGCCGGCCCACGGCGGCATTGCCGGCCTGTTGGCCAAGCCCGGCAGCCTGGTCAGCGGCGACGACGTCACGCTGCGCCGTGAGGGAAGCTATTTCAGCTATC
>DAOLKI010000206.1:0-5327 GCA_035331665.1 Rhodocyclaceae bacterium | reverse complement strand
GGGCGATGCCGGCCAGGGAGGGGGCCGGCCAGCCCCGCGCGCGGGCGCGCAGGCCGTAGTCCAGCAGCAGTTCGCCGGCGCCGGCCAGGTAGGGGGAACGCCAGGCCTCCATGATGCGCAGGTCGGCCACCGGGTCCCCCTCGGCCAGCATCTGGCCCAGGAAATCCAGGGTCTCGGGGCTCGCCGCCGGCAGGGCCCAGGCCTCGCGGCGGTCCTCCCGCAGGCCCCGGTACAGGTGGTCGGCCAGGAAGAATTCCAGCATGGAGCTGTGGGCGAAGCGGAAGCCGGTCTCGGCCTCGTCTGTGCCGTCCTGGCGTACCAGGAAGGTGGCGGTGCGCAGGTCCTCCTCCAGCTTGTCCGGGTGCACATTGCCGTAACGCTGCCGAAGTTCCGCGTCGCCGGCCAGCCATTCCTGGAACCAGCGTTCCAGTTCGGCCGGCGAGAAGAGGCGCTTGCGCGCCTGCCACAGGCGGGAGGCAAGGTGGGCCATCAGGCGCATCTTGTGTTCCGGCTTGAGCTGGTGCTTGCCGGCGTCCCGCTCCAGCCAGGATTGCACGAGCCGGCGATAGAGGGTGACGCCGGTGACCACCCGGCCCTCGGCGCGCCAGCGCTCGATTTCCGGGATGAAGCCGGCCACCAGCTTCAGCGTGTAGGGCCGCTGGGTGAGCTCGGTCAGGTTGTGGGTGGCGGCGATCAGTTCCTGCAGCCGTCCCACGTCGGCGCCGGGCAGGGCCTTCTCCAGGTACTGGCCCACCTGTTCCTGGTCGAAGGGCAGCAGCACCAGGGCCCGGTAGTCCCGGGCGCTGACCGGCCCCCGCTCCTGGCCGGTGAAATGGTTCTTCTGCTCCCGCAGGGTGCGGAAGAAATGGGTGCGGCAGGAGATCAGCACCTTCGTCGCGGGCGACGGGCTGCCGGACTTGTCGCCCGGCATTTCCGGCAGCAATTTCAGCAGTTCCCGGGTGAAGGTCTGGCCGTCGGCGGCGGAGAGGTGCACCAGCACTTCGTCCAGGCCGTCGAAGATGACCAGGGCGCCCTGGCGCACCAGTTGCCCGAAGCGGGCCAGATCGAAGCCCTCCTCGCCGCGGGCGCTGCTGCGGCCCCGTTTCAGGCATTCCTCCACCGCCTGGTCCAGGGTGGGCGCGCCATGGCCGAGGCCGCTCAGGTTGCGCAGGTCCAGGTAGAGGGGCGGCGGCAATTCCGGCCGCGTCTTCCGCCGACCTTCCAGCTCCCGCACCAGGCGCTGGCAGGTGATGGTCTTGCCCATGCCGTATTCGCCCAGCAGCGCGAACAGGGGCGGCGCCTCCGGGTCGGCCACCCATTCCGTCAGGTAGGCCAGGGCATCGACGGCCTGGTCCCGGCGGGCCACGTCCGCCGCGACCTCCTCCTTGTCGAGGCCGGTGGGCAGGGCATGGGCCGTGCATATCAGCGCGTTCCCGATCTGGGTGAGGTCGGGGAGCGGTTGGTCGGAAGGCGGCTTTTCCCGCGCCGCCGGCAGGCGGGCGATCGACACCGGGCGCGGTCTTTCCTTTCCCGCCGTCGCGGCGGCCGGCGGGACCGAACCGCCGGATTGTTGCAGATGGGCAACGAGGTCCTCGATCTTCGCCGCCAGTTGGTCCGTCCAGTCCTTTGCCCGCTCCGCCTTGCGCTCGCTGTAGGCCTTGCCGTCGGAATCCAGAAAGATCTGCTTTTTTTCCAGGCCGTGCAGGTCGACGCGGCGGAAGTCGAGCTTGCGCAGGCAGGCGGGAACCACTTGTCGCTTGTACAGCGCGGGCAACTCCACGTCGCGGATGAAATCGCTTTGCAGGAAATCGTCCGACAACAGCACCAGCCCGAAGTCGCATTCGGCGAGGGCCCGCTCGATGGTTGCCTGCCAGTCGGTGCCGAGCAGGATCATGCCGTCATGCCAGGCCTCGAAACGGAAGGCCTTCGAGTTGCGCAGCCGCGGTTCGAGGGTCTTGCGGAGGGCTTCCTTGAACGGCCTGTCCTCGTGGGCCCAGCAGAGGAACCAGCGCACCAGCGGACGCTCGTCCAGCAGCAGGCCCTGCTGGGGAATGTCCGTCGGAAGCCGGTCCAGTTCCCGGGTTTCGGCGTCGGAAAATTCCTGGGCCAACTCGCGCACCGGGTCTTCGCCCTCGAACCACAGGAAACGCTTCTCGGGGCTCAGCCTCTTCCCGGCAGAAACGGCCAACCGCAGCCGAACGCCGGCATCCTGCGCCGCCGAGTTCACGCGGCCCCGCAGTTGCCGCAGGTAGGCGTTGCCGTTGTCCAGCGATGCCCCGGGGTGCAGGGCGGCGAGGGCCGTCGCGACTGGGACCTGCCCCCTGGTTCCCGACAGGCCGAGCAGCGTTTCCAGCGCCTGCCGGTCGTTGCGGCTCAGATGGTCCGCCAGCTTTTCCAGCCAGATGCGGACAGAGGCGGTGTCGAGGGTCTGGGTCATGGCGGTCTCCGGGTCTCGCCCACGGGGTGACTGGTGCGCAGTCTAGCGTCCCTTGTTTGCCGATGTCAATACGAATAAATACGATAAAAATACGAAAAAATCCGCTCCATCCTCGTGGCAAGGGGCGGGTGTCTTTGTAGTATCAAATTTGATATCATTCTGGCGTGAATGCCCGGACCAAGCTGTTGCAGTCCCTGCGCAACAATCCGCGCGATCGGCGGATCGAGGACTTGCTGAGCCTGGCCCGGCATTTCGGCATCGAATGCCGGAACCATGGCGGCAGCCACCACGTCTTCAGCGCCGAGGGCGTCGAACAGGACGTGACCGTGCCGGCCCACCGGCCCATCAAGCCGGTCTACGTCCGCCAGTTCCTGGCATTGATCGAGTGCGTCCTGGAGGTCCGCAAATGAACGAGAGCGTGGTCAAGAAGATCGCCCGCCGGGCGCCGCCCCATCCCTTCGAGGACTATGCGCATGTCATTAGCCCGCTGGCGGAGGACGAGGGGGGAGGCTACCTGATCACCTTTCCCGACCTGCCGGGCTGCATGTCCGACGGGGCGACGGAGGACGAGGCGGTGGCCCAGGGCCGCGAAGCGTTCGAAGCCTGGATATCGGCCCGCCTCGACGCCGGCAAGCCCGTGCCGGAGCCCGCCTACCGGCCCGAGCGGACGCCCCCGGCGTCGGGCCGTTTCGTGACGCGGTTGCCGAAATCGGTCCATGCCCAACTGGCCGAAAGGGCGAAGGCCGAGGGCGTCAGTTTGAACACGCTCGTGATCACATTCATTGCCGAAGGCCTCGGACGCCGCGACGCCGGCGCCGGGCCTTGATAAAATCATGCCTTGACCAGAGAAGCGGGCCCGAGTCCGCCCCGCCCTTCCCCTGCCCCCGGATAGTCCCATGGCCCTCCCCACCAAAGTCCGCCTCGTCGACGTCGGTCCCCGCGACGGACTGCAGAACGAAAAGCAGGATGTCCCGACCGAAACCAAGGTCGAACTGATCGACCGCCTCGCCGCCGCGGGGCTCAAGGTCGTCGAGGCCACGGCCTTCGTCTCGCCCCGCTGGGTGCCCCAGATGGCGGACGCGGCGAAGGTGATGGCGGCGGTGCGCGGGCGCACCGACGTGGCGCTGCCGGTGCTGGTGCCCAACATGAAGGGCTTCGAGGCGGCCGTCGCGGCCGGGGCGAAGGAGGTGGCCGTGTTCGGCGCCGCCTCGGAGGCCTTCTCGAAGAAGAACATCAACTGCACGATCGAGGAATCCCTGGAGCGCTTCCGCCCCGTGGTGGCCGCCGCCCGCGATGCCGACGTGAAGGTGCGCGGCTATGTGTCCTGCGCGCTGGGCTGTCCCTACCAGGGCGAAGTGAAGCCCACGGCCGTGGCCGACGTGGCCTGGGCCCTGTTCGAGATGGGCTGCTACGAGGTCTCGCTCGGCGATACCATCGGCATCGGGACCCCGGGGGCCGTCAAGGAGATGATCGAGGCCGTGGGCCGCCGGGTGCCGATCAAGAAGCTGGCCGGCCATTACCACGACACCTATGGCATGGCGGCGGTCAACATCTACGCCTCGCTGCAACTGGGGGTCGCCGTCTTCGACAGTTCCGTGGCGGGCCTCGGCGGCTGTCCCTATGCGGCGGGCGCTTCCGGCAACGTGGCCACGGAGGACGTGGTCTGGCTGCTCAAGGGCCTGGGCATCGATTGCGGCGTGGACCTGGACAAGCTCGTGGAGACGGGCCGGTGGATCTCCGCCCGGCTGGGCCGCGAACCCGCGTCCCGGGCCGCCCGGGCCCTGCTCGCCAGGCAGGCCGCCGCCGCGTGACCGTACCGTCTCCCTGCACCAAGACCCGCTGCCGCCTGGATTTCACCACCGGCATCTGCCACGGCTGCTTCCGCACCGCCGACGAGATCCTCGCCTGGCCCACGGCCACCGACGAGGCGAAGCGCCTGATCCTCCAGGCCGTCGCCCAGCGGCGTGCCCGGCTCGATCCCGACGAGGACATGCGCGGCAACTGCGAGGACTGAGGCGATGGGCTTCCGCCTGCCGGAACAGGTCCGCGTCATCGAGCGCGGCTGGCTCTCCTCCAACAACATCCTGTTCCTCGAAGGGGACGCGGCCACCCTGGTGGACAGCGGCTACGTGGGCCACGCCGAGCAGACCGTGGCGTTGCTGCGCGAGGCCCTGGGCGGACGGGGGCTCTCCCGGCTCGTGAACACCCATTCCCATTCCGACCACATCGGCGGCAACGCCCGCATCAAGCGGGAATACGGTTGCGACATCGTCATCCCCGCCGGCATCGAGGAGCACGTGCTGGCCTGGGACGAGGAGGCCCTGCTGCTCTCCCAGGCGTCGCAGCGCGGCGACCCCTTCCGTCACGACGGCGTGGTGCGGGCCGGCGACGAATTCGAGATGGGCGGCCTGGCCTGGCGGGCCCTGGCGGCCCCCGGCCACGACATGGAGGCGCTCGTCTTCCACTGCCCCGCCGAGCGCCTGCTGATTTCCGGCGATGCCCTGTGGGAGGAAGGATTCGGCATCGTCTTCGGCGAGATCCTCGGCCATCCCGGCGCCCTGCGGGCCACCCGGGAGACGCTCGAGGCCATCGCCGCCCTCGACGTGGCGATCGTGATCCCGGGCCATGGGGCGCCGTTCGGCGATTTCGAGGCGGCCCTGGAACGGGCCTTCCGGCGCCATGCGGCGTTCGAGGCGGATCCGCAACGCATGGGCCGCAACGCCCTGAAGGCATGCTTCACCTTCAACCTGCTGGACCTGCAAAGGCTGCCGGCCGCCGGGCTCGCGGCCTATCTGGAAAGCGTTCCCTTCTTCCGCGACGTGGGATCCCGCATCCTCGGCAAATCGACGGACGAACTGGCCGGCTGGCTGCTGGACGAACTGCTGCGGGC
>DAOLKI010000205.1:0-5332 GCA_035331665.1 Rhodocyclaceae bacterium | reverse complement strand
ACGGCAGCGAACTGCGCCCCTTGCTGATCCCGATCGAGGCCCAGTACTGGAACGGCTCGGCCTTCGTGCGCAACGCCGCGGATGCATGCACGGCGGTGCCCGCCTCGGCCATCGCACTCGCGCCGGCCAGCGGCGTGGCCACGGTCGCCGGCGTCTCGGCGATGGCCGGAGGGCGGGCCGCGATCACCCTGAACCCGGTCGCCAAGGGCAATTTCCGGATCTGCGCCGACCTGGATTCCGGGGCCGGCGGCGACGCCACCTGCGCGGCCACCGGCGCCGCCAGGACCTTCCTGCAAGGCAACTGGTCGGGCAGCGCGACCTTCGCGAAGGACCCTTACACGAACGGGGCCTTCGGCTTGTACCGCTCGCCGATCATCTATCAGGGGGAACGTTAGCGTGTCGGGCGGACAACGGCGGCCCGTCTGCCGAATGTTAAAGACTTGCGCTGGAAAATCGTTATACCTTAATATGTTGCCGAATAAATCGGAGAATCGTCCTTAAATTCCATGCTGGGTTTCCTGAGCAAACGACGCGAACCGGGCTGGACGACCGTCCACGTCCTGCCGCAACGGGTGGACGTGGCCCGGGTGGCGGCGGGCTGGGAAGGCGGGCGTTTGCGCATCCTCGCCCTGGATTCCTTCGAGCGGCGGGGCAGCCTGGCGGACACGCTGGAAGCCCTGCGCAAGGGTCTCGGGCTGCAAAAGCGGCATTGCACGACCCTCCTCGAGGCCGGCGAATACCAATGGCAGCAGGTGGAGGCGCCGGACGTGCCGGCCGAGGAAACCAAGGACGCGACGCGCTGGAAGCTGAAGGACCTGCTCGCCTATCCGGTGGAGACCGCCACCGTCGACGTGCTGGACATCCCGGCCGACGGAACCACGGGACGGCCGAAATCCCTGTTCGCGGTTTCGGCCGAGAACGCCGTCATCGGGGGACGGATGGCGGATTTCGCGACGGCCGGCGTACCGCTCGACGCGATCGACGTGCCGGAGGCGGCGCAACGCAACGTGGCCGCCCGCTTCGAGGACGAGAACCGGGGCCTCGCGCTGCTGGTCATCAACGAGGGCGGCGGCCTGCTCACATTCACGCACAAGGGCAACCTCTACGCCACCCGCCGCATCGAGATCGGTTCCGGCCAGCTCGCCGAGGCGTCCCAGGAACGGCGCGAGCAGATGTTCGAGCGCATCGGCCTCGAACTGCAGCGCTCCATCGACAATTTCGACCGCCAGTACGGCTTCATCCCGCTGACCCGGCTGCTCGTCGCCTCCGCGGCGGTGCTGGAGGGGCTGATCGATTACCTGGCCCCCAACCTCTCCATTCCGGTCGCCGCCCTGGACCTGGCCGCCGTGGCGGATTTCCCGGAGGTCCCGGAACTCGCCCAGGCGGCACGCCAGGCCCAGTGCCTGCATGCGATCGGCGCCGCGCTGCGCCCCGCCGCGTGATGACGATGCAATACATCAACCTGGTCAACCCGGCACTGCGCGCGCGCCGCGACCCGCTCGGGCTGCCGTTGGCGGCCGGGCTCGCGGCAACGGCGCTGGTCATCGTCGGGGGACTGTCGGCGGTGGCCGGGCAGCAGAAGGCGGCGGCCCAGCATCGCCTCGCCCAGGCCAATGCCGCGGCGAAGCAGGTGCAGGGGGAACTCACCGAGCTGGGCAACCGCTTGGCGGCCCGCCAGGCCGATCCCCGGCTCGCCCAGGAACTCGCGCGCGTGCAGGTGCGCATCGACGACCGGCAGGAGATCCTCGCGGCCCTCGAATCGGGCGGCATCGGCAACACGGAAGGCTTCTCCGGGACCATGCGCGCCTTCGCCCGGCAGACGGCCAACGGGGTCTGGCTCACCGGCTTCACCGTCAACGAAGGGGGACGCCAGATGCGCATCGCGGGACGGGTCCTCGACCCGCGCCTGGTTCCCGGCTATCTGGACCGCCTGAACGCCGAGAAGGCATTCAGCGGGCGCATTTTCGCGGCCCTGGAAATGAAGGCGTCGGCGGAAAAGCCGGCGGCGGAGCCGCCGCGTCCCGCGCCGCCGGCGCTGGGGCCGCTGGCCGCCAAGCCGGTGCCGCCCAAGCCGGAATTGCGGTACACGGAATTCGTCCTCGCCACCACGGGACTCGTCGGCGAGGGCGGCAAGCGATGAACGCACTCTGGCTGTCCTGGAAGGCGCGTTTCGCCGCGCTCGCGCTGCGCGAACGGGCCCTGGTGACCGCCGCCGCCGTGGTGGGGATCGTGCTGATCGGCTACAGCTACACCATCGAACCCCGCCTGCGCCAGCGTGCCGCCATGGAGGCCCAGGCGGCGCAGCAGGAACAGGCGCTGCAGGCCCTGCGCGTGCAGGCGGCACAACTGCAGGCGCAGATCGCGGACAGCGAAAAGGCCGGCAAGGAGAGGATCGCCAAGGCCCAGGCCGCATTGTCGGAACTCGACGCGCGGCTGGATGCGGCCCGGGGCAGCCTGGTGCCGCCGGAGAAGATCCGTCCCCTGCTGCAGGACGTGCTGACGGCACGCCGCAATCTGAAACTGGTGACCATGCGCAACCTGCCGGTGGCGCCGCTCCTCGAACGCAAGGGCGAGGCGAAGGAAGCCGCGCAGGCCCCGCGGGAAGGGAAGGAGGCGGCGGCTGCGCCGGAAAGGCGCCTGCAGGTCTACCGGCACGGCGTCGAGGTCGTGGTCCAGGGCACCTACCCGGACCTGGCGGAATACCTGGCGCAACTGGAGCGCCTGCCGCAGCGGGTCTATTGGCAGAAGGTGGAACTGGGCGGCGAATACCCCAGGATGACCCTGGCATTCACCGTGTTCACCCTGAGCCTCAGCGAGGATTGGCTGAAGTTATGAAAACGACCACGCGGGTCCTCCGCCACCTTGCCTGCCTGGCCCTCGCGGGCACCCTCCCCCCCGCCTTCGGCCAGGCGCCGTCGGCCGATCCGACGCGCCCCCCCGATGCGGTTCCGGCCCTGGCCGGCGAGGCCTCGGCGGAACAGGGGCTGCAGTCGGTGATGATTCCGAAAAGCGGCCGCGCCCGGGCTCTGATCGGCGGGCGCTGGGTCGCCGTCGGAGAGAAAATCGGCGAGTCCGTCCTGGTGCGCGTGCGCCAGGACGGCGTGGTGCTCAGGGGCCCTGCCGGAACGGAGACCCTGGCCCTGACGCCATCGGTCGCCAAGACGCCGGTGCAACCGGCCAAGGCCGGCAAGGGGCGCGTCGCCCCCGGGAAAAAGGAAACGCCATGAAAAGGACGAACATGGGATGGGCCGCGGGTGCCGCGCTGGTCGCGGGCCTCGTCGCATCGGCCTGCACCACGCCGCCGGCCAGGGACGTCACCCGGGAGCGCATCGCCGAGGAACTGAAGCAGGCCTCCGAGAACCGGCACGCCGGCGCGCGGCCGGACGCCGTCGACCGGGCGCTGCTGGCCGCCCCGGCCCTGGCCGCCGCCGAGCCGCGGAAACCCGAGCCCCGCTTCGACCTGGCGGTGAGCAACGCGCCGGCCGGGCAGGTCTTCCTGGCCATCGTCTCCGGCACGCCCTACAGCATGCTGCTGCCGCCGGACATCTCGGGCAACCTGTCGGTCACGCTGAAGAACGTGACGGTCCGCGAGGCCCTCGACACCATCCGCGAGCTCTACGGCTACGAGTACAGGATCCAGGGCAGCCGCATCTTCATCCAGTCGAATACGGTGCAGACCCGGTTCTTCCAGATCAACTACCTGGCCAGCAAGCGGGCCGGCGCCTCGTCCACCCGGGTGATGTCCGGCTCCGTCTCGGGCACCCAGTCGGGCACGACCTCGGGCACGGGCACCACGACGGCCACGACTTCGGCGCAGAACACCTCGCTGGAAAGCACGAGCATCGTCACCGGGTCCCTGAACGACTTCTGGCTCGAACTGCACGAGTCCGTGGCGACCCTGCTCGGCTGCGAGTTCCGCGTCGTCTCCAGTTCGGCGGCCACGACGGCCAGCGCCACGGGGACGGTGAGCTCGGCGAGCGGCAGCGCGGGCCAGATCAACATGGGGGGCAATCCCATCGGCAGCATCATCGCGCTGCGCGGCCTCGCCCGCTGCCCGGAGGGACGCAGCGTGCTGGTGAACCAGCCGTCGGGCATGGTGGTCGTGAAGGCCTACCCGGCCGAGTTGCGCGAGGTGGACCGTTTCCTGAAGACCATGCAGGTGAGCGTCGAGCGGCAGGTGATGCTGGAAGCCAAGATCATCGAGGTCCAGCTCAACGACAACTTCCAGTCGGGCGTGAACTGGGCGGCCTTCGATTCCTACGGCGGACACCGCTGGTCCAACAACGCGCAGGGCGCCAATATCGTGGTGCCCGGCGGCCAGCCCTATACGATCACGACCGTCGACGCGACGACCGGCATCGTCACCCAGCGCATCCCGACCACCATCACCGGCGACCGGGGCATCCTCAATCCGCTGGCCGGGCTTGCCGCCGGCGGCGTCATGGGCCTCGCCTTCCAGACGGGCAGCTTCATGGCACTCCTTTCCTTCCTGGAAACCCAGGGCCAGGTGCACGTGCTGTCCAGCCCGCGCATCGCGACCCTGAACAACCAGAAGGCGGTGCTCAAGGTGGGTACGGACGAATACTTCATCACCAACGTGACGCCCTCTTCCTCGGCCACCACGTCCACGAGCGGCACCTCGACCACCGCCACGTCGGTGCCGACCATCACGACCCAGCCGTTCTTCTCCGGCATCGCCCTGGACGTGACGCCCCAGATCGACGACGGGGAAAGCATCATCCTGCACGTGCGGCCGTCGGTCAGTTCCGTCGCCGAAAAGCGCAAGACCATCGACCTGGGCCAGCAGGGCATCTACGTGCTGCCGCTGGCCTCCAGCAACATCAACGAGACCGACAGCATCGTGCGGGTGCAGGACGGGAATATCGTCGCCATCGGCGGACTGATGTCCCAGAGCCAGAGCCAGGACGGGTCGGGGCTGCCCGCGGCCCGCGACATCCCCGTGCTGGGCAGCCTGTTCGGCCAGAAGGCCCGGACCTTCGTGAAGCGCGAACTGGTCATCCTCCTCAAGCCCACTGTCATCCGCGGCGACAAGGAATGGGAGGCCGGCCTGCGCGACGTGCAGGGCCGCCTGGAGAACTTCGCGCCACGGCGCGCCGAGCCGGAGAAGGCGGAAACGGCTCGGTGATCTACCTGAAGCACTTCGGCCTCGCCGAGCCCCCCTTCGCCCTCACCCCCGACACCAGTTTCGCCTTTTCCGCCCAGTCCCACCAGGAAGCCCTGAACACCCTCCTGGTGGCGGTGGATGCCGGCGAGGGCTTCATCAAGATCACCGGCGAGGTGGGCACCGGCAAGACCCTGCTCTGCCGCCGCT
>DAOLKI010000204.1:3496-5341 GCA_035331665.1 Rhodocyclaceae bacterium | reverse complement strand
GGGGCGCGGCCAACAACATGGAGCCGCGCAGCGGCGAACTGCCGTCACCCCCTCTGGCGGGGAGGGGGCCGGGGGGAGGAGGGACCAATGAGCCTGCCCGAGACGCTGCGCGCCGCCCTGGCCGACGACCTGGAAATGCTGATCCGGCTGAACGACCGGGAGCTCGATCGGGAGACCCTCGCCGGTCTCGTGGAGACCGGCTTCCCCGCCAGCATGGGGCTGCTCCCGGCCCGGGAATCGTTGGCCGGCCCCCACGTCGTCCTGCGCGAAGCGGTCGCCGGACTCCGCGGCGCCGACGGGGCGGCGCTGGATACCCTGGCCGCCGACTTCGCCGCCATCTACCTGACGGGCGCCTTCGGCGCATCGCCCTGCGAGTCGGTCTGGATGGACGACGATCACCTGACCTGCCAGGCGCCCATGTTCGAATTGCGCAAGGTGTACGAGGCGGCCGGGCTCGCCAATCCCGACTGGCGCAAGCGTCCCGACGACCACCTGGTCATGCAGCTGGACTACCTGCTGCAACGCCTGAAGAGGGCGCCGCTGGCCGAAGCGGACATGGAACACCTGGCCGCCTTCCTGGATGCGCACCTGCTGCGCTGGCTGCCGGAGTTCGCCGCCCGCGCCGCGGCGCGCTGCGCGACGCCGTTCTACGCGGGCCTGGCCGGGCTGACCGCCGGCTGGCTGGAGACCTTCCGGGACGTGCTGGCCTCGGTGCTCGACACTCCCCGTCCCGCGGTGCGCGGCCTGGGCCTCGCCGACGGCCGCCGGGCGGCCGCCGAGGAACCTGTATCCTTCATGCCCGGCGCCGCGCCCAGTTGGTGAGGAGTGCCCTCCCGGGCCGGCATCCTGTCTTGGAGAAACGCATGATCCGAATTCGCACCGCCGCAATCCGTCGGCTCGCCGCGCTCCTTGTCGCCGCGGCGGCCGGTGGCGCCGCCGCCCAGGCTCCGCGCATCGTGGAACTCACCGCGGGCTTCCACCGCATCGAGGCCGAGGTCGTGGCCACGCAGGAAACGCGCGCCAAGGGGCTGATGAACCGGACATCCATGCCGGCGAATCACGGCATGCTGTTCGTCTTCGACCAACCCGGACAGCATTGCATGTGGATGCGCAATACCTTGATACCGTTGGCGGTCGCCTTCCTGGACGACCAGGGCAGGATCGTCAACGTGGAGGAAATGCGGCCGCGCACCGAGACCAACCATTGCGCCGCGAAACCCGTGCGCTTCGCCCTGGAGATGAACGGCGGATGGTTCAAGTCGCGCGGGCTGGCCGCGGGCACCGTGATCGGCGGCATCGCGCGGAAGTAGCGGGTCGCGCGGCGGGGCGAATTCCAAACTCGAATCCTAACCGCGATGCTTCCCGGAGCCGCCGTGATCCCGCCGGGGAAGGCGCCGCGACAGGAAAACCACGGCACGGCCACGCAGCCTCGGCGCCGGGCCGCCCCAAGCCGAGGCGGCACGCGGCGGAGCCGCAATTCGTGCCAGGGAAGATGCGTCGCTCCCCGTGACAGGTGAGCGCAGCGATCAATCGAGTTCCCCTCCCGCGAGGGGCGGAGGCGGGGTTTCGCCGAGCACTGCCCGGCGCCGCCATAGCCGGCCGGCAGTGCAACGCCGGCCGTGGGCGGGGCGAGGGGAGGGCGGGCGATCCTGCCCGCAACACAGCCTCGGCGCCGGGCCGCCCCAAGCCGAGGCGGCACGCGGCGGAGCCGCAATCCGTGCCGGGGAAGATGCGTCGCTCCCCGTGACAGGTGAGCGCAGCGATCAATCGAGTTCCCCTCCCGCGAGGGAGGGGCGAGGGGAGGGCGGGCCCTCCTGCCCCTACCCGGCGATGCGCTTGGCGATG
>DAOLKI010000204.1:0-3396 GCA_035331665.1 Rhodocyclaceae bacterium | reverse complement strand
GGGGCGAGGGGAGGGCGGGCCCTCCTGCCCCTACCCGGCGATGCGCTTGGCGATGTGCTCCAGGGCTTCCTCCACCTGATCGATCAGGATCAGGCACAGGTCGCCGGGCCGCAACTGCGCCAGGGCCGTGTCGATGGCGATGAATTCGCCGTGGATCTCCTGCACGGCGGCGGTGCGGGTCGCGTCCGCCAGCCCCTCGCGCAGCAGGCCCAGGACCTCGCCGTCGGCGCGGCCGCGCTGGCAGGCGTCCTGGTAGAGGATCACCTCGTCGAAGGCCCGGCCGAGGATGCGGGTCTGTCGGCGGATGTCCTCGTCGCGCCGGTCGCCCGCGCCGCTGATGACCACCGAGCGGCGCTTCGCCGGCATGCTCTCGACCGCCTGCACCAGCGCCTCCATGGCATCAGGATTGTGGCCGTAGTCGGCGATGACGGTGGCACCCTTGTGGTCGAAGACGTTGAAGCGGCCGGGCGCCGTGGCGGCGTCGTTGACGAAGGTGGCGAGGGACTCCGAGACGTCGTCCCAATCCATTTCGAGTCCCCAGGCGGCGCCGACGGCGGCCATCGCGTTATCCACCTGGAAGGCGATCGCGCCGCCGTGGGTGAGGGGGATGCCGGCCAGCGGGAGGCGATGCTCGCAGCCGCCCTCGGCGGCCACGATGGCGTCCCCGTCGCGGAAGACCACGCGCCCCCCCTGGGCGCGGTGGGAGGCGATGACGGGGTGATGGCGATCGGCGGCGAAATAGGTCACGTCGCCGGGACAGGAATCCGCCATCGCCGCCACGATGGGGTCGGCGGCGTTGAGCACGGCCATGCCGTCGGGAGCGACGTTCTGCACGATCACCCGTTTCACGACCCCCAGGTCCTCCACCGTCGTGATGTAGTTGAGGCCGAGGTGGTCGCCGAGGCCGATGTTGGTGACCACCGCCACGTCGCAGCGGTCGAACGCCAGTCCCTCGCGCAGCACGCCGCCGCGGGCCGTCTCGAACACGGCCGCGTCGACCTCGGGATGCATCAGCACGTTGCGGGCGCTCTTCGGGCCGCTGCAGTCGCCGGTGTCCACCCGGTGGCCCTGCACGTAGACGCCGTCGGTGCTGGTCATGCCGACACGCAGGCCGGTGCCGGTGAGCAGATGGGCGATCAGGCGCACCGTCGTCGTCTTTCCGTTGGTGCCGGCCACCGCCACGACGGGGATGCGGGCGTCATCGGCGTCGGCGAACATGCTGGCCACGATGGCGCCGCCCACATCGCGGCCCTTGCCGTAGGACGGCGCGAGGTGCATGCGCAGGCCCGGCGCCGCATTCACTTCGACGATGCCGCCGCCCTGTTCCTCCAGCGGCTTCAGCATCGAGTCGCAGACCACGTCGATGCCGCAGATGTCGAGGCCGATCATCTGGCCCGCCGCGATGGCCCGCGCCGCCACTTCGGGATGCACGTCGTCGGTCACGTCGGTCGCGGTGCCGCCGGTGGACAGGTTCGCGTTGTTGCGCAGGACCACCCGGCGCCCGCGGGCGGGTACCGAATCGGCCTGCAGGTCCTGGGCGGCCAACCGGGCCAGCGCGATGTCGTCGAAGCGGATCTTGGTCAGCGACGTGGCATGTCCCTCGCCGCGGCGCGGATCGGCGTTCACCTGGTTCACCAGTTCGCGCACCGTATGCACGCCATCGCCGATCACCTGCGGCGGGTCGCGCCGGGCGGCGGCCACGAGCCGGTTGCCCACGACCAGCAGGCGGTAGTCGTGGCCGGGCAGGTAGGTCTCCACCATGATGTCGTCGCGGAACTGGGAAGCCACCTCGAAGGCCGCCATCACTTCCGCGCGGCCGGAGAGATTGACGGCGACACCCTTGCCCTGGTTGCCGTCCCGGGGCTTCACCACCACCGGGCAGCCCAGTTCCTGCGCCGCCGCCCAGGCATCCTCCGCGTCGCGCACCGGCCGGCCGCGGGGCACGGGCACGCCCGCCGCGCCGAGCAGCTTCTTCGTGAGTTCCTTGTCCTGGGCGATGGACTCGGCAATCGCGCTGGAGCGGTCCGTCTCCGCCGCCTGGATGCGCCGCTGCCGGCTGCCCCAGCCGAACTGGACCAGGCTGCCTTCGGTGAGGCGCCGGTAGGGAATGCCCCGGTCCACCGCCGCCTGCACGATGGACGCCGTGGAGGGCCCGAGGCGCTGGTCCTCGTCCAGGTCGCGCAGGCGGGCCAGCGCGCCCTCCAGGTCGAAGGGCTCGTCGGCCAGGGCCGACCGGTAGAGTTCCTCGGCCAGTTCGAAGGCGAGGCGGCCCACGGCCTCCTCGGTGTACTCGACCACCACCTGGTAGGTGCCCGGCTCCGTGGTCACGGCCGTGCGGCTGAAGGTCACCGGGCAGCCGGCCTCGGTCTGCAGGCCCAGCACCGCGCATTCGAGCACGTGGGCGCAGGCCGGTTCCTCCAGGTGGCTGGTCGGCTCGAGGGGCGGCATCTCGGGGAAGCGCGTGCGCAGCCGCGCCTCGAAATCCGGGATCCGGGCGATGCTGCACTCATCCTCATTGCATTTCACCACCGCCTCGATGGCAGTATGGCGGGTCCACAGGTTGGGGCCGCGCAGGGCCCGGATGCGGGTGACTTCCATGGAGGGTTCCGGTTCAGGCGCCCGTCGCGGGGCGGCGGGAGGAGGGGATCTTGCGGGGACGGGAAGGCGCCTTCGCGACCGGTGCCGAGGCGCCGAGAGGCGCTTCGAAGGTCTCGATGCCGGCGCGGATCAGGTCGGGCGCCAGGCCCACGGCCCAGGCCGCGCCGATGGCCGCCAGCACGTTGGCCGGGCGATGGGCCTCGGCACCCGCGCCGGCAGGCAGCATGCGGGCCAGTTCGCCGAGGCGGGTCTCCGTCGCGGCGGTGGCCAGAACCACCCAGCCCGCGCGCACGAACACGGCGTCGCCGCCGCGTGCCCGGTGACCGGCAATGACCTCGCTTTCGCCATCCAGTCCGAAATAGAGCACCCGTCCGTCGCACAGGGAGGCCATCGGCGCCACCAGCGGGTCGTCGGCATTCAGCACCGCCGTGCCTTCCGGCAGCACCAGGTCCACCTGGGTGCGCACGGCATTGGCCACCTGGTCCGGTTCCCGCACGTCGAATTCCGCCAGACCCTCGGCGTCGAGGATGTTGGTCACCACGCCGACGAGGCACCGGTCATAGGCCAGCCCCTCGCCCAGGATCGCCCGGGGATCGTTCTCGAACACCGCGGCCTCCACCGAGCGGTTGAGGAGGATGCGATGGGCGGCGCCCCAATTGGCGCTGTCGCGGGCTTCCACCCGCCGCCGGTCCAGGAAGAGGCCGTCGCTGCAGGCCAGCCCCGTGTAACGGCCCGAGAGGCTGAGCAGCCAGGCGAGCAGCCGGGCCACCGGCGTCTTGCCGGCGCTGCCGCAGATGC
>DAOLKI010000203.1:0-5357 GCA_035331665.1 Rhodocyclaceae bacterium | reverse complement strand
TGGGTGACCGAGATGCCGGTGCCGACCGAGTCCTCGCCGGGATCGCAGTGGTCGAGCAGGAATTCCCGGCAGGCGATCTCGAAATCGCGCACCAGTTCCGGCGTGGCATAAACCCGCAGGGCCTCGCCGAGAAAGTCGATGGTGCGGGGCTTGTCCACCGTGATGCGGCGGCTGGCCTTGAGCCCCGCGACGAGCGTCGTCTTCATGTCGTCTCCTCCTGCGGCCGGCGGGCACCTGCGCGGTGCCGTCTTCTGCGGACCGTTGCACCGGGCCCGGCCGGTCGGCCGAACCCCGCGGAACACTTCCTTTGCACCTGCCGGCCGTGGGGGCGACCGGAAAACCACCCAAACGCTATTGATACATAAATTTATTACTCAAGTATTTTTTTGTATCACTTTGCAAATGATACATTCAGACTTGTGTGGCTTGTCAATATGTATCAGTTTTGCGCCGCCGCATGAATCGCTTTCGTGCGCGGACCCGCCTCGGCCAGGGCGCGCTTGCGGAGATGCCAGGGTAATGGGACGTGCCGGTCCGCCTCGCGGCGGGGCGCGCCCGGCCGGACATGGGACGGCGGCGGATCCCGCCGGTTATTGGGCGCCGGCGCGCTTCGGACAGAACATCGAAGGCCAGAGCCGGCAGAGGATGCCCGGTTCGTCGGCCTTGCGCGCATCCTCCTGTTGGCGCCGCCGCTGCTCCGCCGCTTCGTCGGCTTCCTTGCGGCGCTTTTCCTCTTCCTTCCTGCGGACCCGCTCGGCCACCTGGGCGGCATGGTCCTCGGCCTCCTTCTGCCGGGCTTCCCAGGCCTGCACCTTCGCGGGGCGCTGCTTCGCCGATTCGGCCTCCCGGCGGGCCTGGTCCTGCAGGCGCCGCTGGCGGGCAGCGGCCTCGGCGGCAGCCCGGGCACGGCGTTCTTCCAGTTCCTGTTCCTGCCTGGCGAGCCGCTCGCCGCGGCGGGTTTCCTCGCGCGCCCGGTCGCGCCGGTATTCCTCGCCCCGGGCCCGGGATTCCCTTTCCCGGCGCTCCAGGTCCGCGGCCTTCCGCCCGCGTTGCTCGGCATGCTCCGCCTGGTCCAGGCTGCGTTCCGTTTCCCGGCCCTGCCGCTCCAGATCCTTCGCCTCCCGGGTGGCCGCCTTCCAGCGTTCGCGGGCCTCCTCCAGGCAACTGTTCATCCGGATCGCCATCTTGCCGTAGCAGACGTTCTTGTCCGCCGCGTGGCGTTCCTCCGCGGCGCGCAGCATCGCCCGGGCCCGTTCCTGCGTTGCCCGGGCCTCGGCCCTGGCATCCGCGACCGCGGCATCGGCGGGGTCGGCCGGCAGGCACGCCAGCACCAGCACGGCGGCGACCCCGGCACCCAGCCGGCCCGGCCTGCGGGCGCTGCGCCCGGCCATGATGCCGTCGGCGTGCGAGGGCATGCTCAGCCCGCCTTTGCGGCGCGCGGAGACGCCGACATCAGCTCATCGAGCAGGCGGTCCTTCCGTTCCCACATGCCTGCGATCCACTCCTGCACGCCGGCCCGGAAACCGGGGGCGCCCGACGTGTCTCCGCAGGCCAGTGCGGGCGGGATCGCGATGGCCTCGACGCGGACGACCACCTCCTCCATGCGCCCGCACAACAGGTCCCAGAACGTCGGGGTGCCGCGCGGATAGGCGATCGTGACGTCGAGCAGGGCGTCGAAATCCTCGCCCATGGTGGCCAGGGCCACGGCCATCCCGCCCGCCTTGGGTTTCAGCAGATGCCGGTAGGGCGAGGCCTGGCGGGCGTGCTTGGCCCTGGTGAAGCGGGTGCCCTCGACGAAGTTCATCACCGACGTGGGAATGGCCTTGAACTTCTCGCAGGCGACGCGGGTCGTCTCCAGGTCGCTGCGGCCCCCTTTCCTGCCGCGTTTCATGAACGGGAAATCCAGGGCCCACCAGGCCAGCCCGATCACGGGGACCCAGATCAACTCGGCCTTCAGGAAGAACTTGAGAAAGGGGATGCGGCCGCGGAACACCTTCTGCAGCACGAGGATGTCGCTCCAGCTCTGGTGGTTCGAACTCACCAGGTACCATCCCCGCCGCTTCAGGTTGTCCAGGCCCTGCACGTCCCAGCGCGTGCGGCCGACCGTCGCCATGATCAGGTCGTTGAAGGCGATCCAGCGCGAGGCCAGCGCGTTCAGCACGCGGTCGCAAAAACGCCGCACCGGCGCCGCCGGGAACGCCAGCTTCGCCAGCGCGAACGGCGTCATGGCGGTGAAGACGAGCAGCACGTTGAGTCCGATGGCAATGCTGGCCAGCGTACCCTTGAGGATTTCCGCGATACCTTTCACGACGACCGTTCCCTCCGGCAGCAAAACGCGATTCTCCCCCAGTCAGCCCGTTTCCGCGCGTCGCGGCGCCTGCGCACGGCCCGGCGCCGGCCGGCGCCGGCGACCGGGACGCATTTGCAATCCGTCCCGAATGCGTGCATAGTGCGTGCCGCGTCGCTCAAGCCGTGGTCGTCTGGTTCGGTATTCCCCCGTTTTTCCGGCATTCCCTCCCTGCATTTCTCCATAGTCTTGATCTTCGCCCGTCGGGGCATGCCCCGCTTCATACATTTTTTGAAAGGTTTCAAGACATGGCAACCGGTACCGTCAAGTGGTTCAACGATGCGAAGGGATTCGGATTCATCAGCCCGGAGGGCGGCGGCGAGGATCTGTTCGCCCACTTCTCCGCGATTCAGGGCCAGGGTTTCAAGACCCTGAAGGAAGGCCAGCGGGTCTCCTTCGACGTCACGACCGGCCCCAAGGGCCAGCAGGCGTCGAACATCCGCTCCCTCGACTGAGCATCGTGCCGGCATGGCGGCAACGCCATGCCACCCCTCCAGGCGGTCCGGCCGGCTGACGGCCGAAGACCCGCCTGCCGGGATTGCCCCGGCCGACGCCGGGCCCGTCCCCATCACCGTCCCTCGGACGGATCGCCCGGGCGATCCGCCGCGGGCCCGTTTTTCCGGAGACAGGGCCATGGCCAAGGAAGAACTGCTGGAAATGCAAGGCGTCGTCGATGAGGTCCTTCCGGACTCGCGATTCCGCGTCACGCTGGACAACGGACACAGCCTGGTCGCCTACACGGCCGGCAAGATGCGCAAGCATCACATCCGCATACTCGCCGGGGACAAGGTGTCCCTGGAGATCTCCCCCTACGACCTCGGCAAGGGCCGCATCACCTTCCGCCACCTGGAAGGGCGCGCACCCGCCCCCGCGAGGCAGCCCCGCCGGCCCTGAGCCCCGCGCCGGCCTGCCGGATCAGGGTCCAAAGCGTTTGCGCCGCCGGCTTCATCGCGGCAGCAGCGGTTCAGGACCGGAGTACCCGCCGCAGGAACTCAAGCGCATCCTGCCGGGAACGCTCGGCCAGCGCCGGATCCGCCCTCAGGCGCTAGGAGGTGTTCAGGGCGCGGTGGAACCACACCCCGGTGTATTCGCCGTTCCATCCGTGCCGGGCACCCTCGTAGATCCTCAGGGTCAGGTCGCGGCCGGCGAGGGTGGAAGAACGCCTCGGCAATCGCATTGCACGGCCGGGGGGCGCGGTTACCAATCAGAACCCAGATCCGGACATGATTTCCCCGACATTCGACATGCGCTCGGGCACAGGCTGGGCAGAGCCCGGCGTCGGGCGGTCCGTCACTCGAAGAGGGTTCCGAAGTTCGGCTTGAGCGGAGAGGGCCACCAATGCCACCGGCCGAATCGCCGGGATATTTCGCTGGACAGGAATCCCCCTGCCCATGCCATCGGAAGTTATGTCATGGCTGCGATGCCACCTTGGGCGCACGCCGCCCCGCTGCAGGAGAGTTGTATCCGCAACTCCTCGACCGACACATAGACGAACTTCGCACTGCCCAAGGCAGGCAATGCGACGATCCCGGCCAGGATCAGGGCGATCAGCTTGTCCTGCGGGGGCAGGGCCAGGAAATCGGCGCCGAAGATCGAGGCGAATCCCATGGCCAGTTGGGCTGCCGGTGGCATTCCGGCCGCGAAAATGGCCAGGACGAACCCTGGGGCTGCCACCGACGATTCGGCGATCGTCTCCACCAAGACGACACCCGCAGCAAGACAGATCAATGCGGCGATCCACAGCCCGGGTTTTGCGGCGGGGCGGAGGCAGACGGATATTCCGTTCGCCTCGCGCCGCTCGCCCGGGGATTCGCCTCGGTGGAAATCCATCGCCGGTTCGTCGGTGCGACTCAGGCGCTTTCCCGTGACGCGGCCGGGGGCGTGTTCCGCATCCCCCCGAACAGGCGTCGGGCCATCGCCGAGATGGCGTCGTCGACGAAGGTGAAGACGACGGGAATCACCAGCAGGCTCAGGAAGGTGGAGGTGATGAGCCCGCCGATCACGACGATGGCCATGGGCGCCCTGAAGCTCGGGTCGGTACCGAATCCGACGGCGATGGGAAGCATGCCCGCGCCCATGGCCACCGTGGTCATGACGATGGGGCGGGCCCGCTTGCGGCAGGCATCGAGCAGCGCGTCGGCGCGGCTGAAACCGGTCTCGCCGGCGTGGTTGCGGCGGGCAATGATGACGTAATCGACCAGCAGGATCGAGTTCTTGGTGGCGATGCCCATCAGCATGATCAGGCCGATCATGGACGGCATGGACAGCGCGGTACCGGAGACGAAGAGGGCCAGGAAGGCGCCGGGCACCGAGAGCACCAGGGCCGCGAGGATGGTGGCCGGCTGCACGAAATCCCGGAACAGGAGCACCAGCACGGCATAGATGCAGGCCACGCCGGTCAGCATGGCCAGCGCGAAACTCTCGAACAGTTCGGCCATGGCCTCGGCGTCGCCGACCGTGGACTGGATGATGCCCGGGGGCAGGTTCTTCAGGCTGGGCAGGGCCAGGGCCAGGCGTTCCACTTCGCCCAGGGGCTGCTGGTTCAGCTCGATGACGAAATTCACGTTGCGCAGCCGGTCGTAGCGGTCGATCTCCGCCGGACCGCCTTCCAGGGTGAGGGTGGCCACCTGCCCCAGCATGACCGGGCCCCGCTTCCCGGGCACCGGCAGGCGCTCGAGCAGCGCGAGGTCCTGGCGGGCCTGCGGCGGCAGCTTGACCACGATCGGCACCTGGCGCTGGGCGAGGTTGAGCTTGGCGAGGCCCTGGTCGTAGTCGCCATTGGTGGCGATGCGCAGCACGTCGGCGATGGCCGCGGAGGTCACGCCGAGGTCGGCCGCCCGCGCGAAGTCCGGCCGCACCACGAGTTCCGGCCGCACCAGGCTCGCGGTCGTGGTGACGTTCCCGATGCCCGGGATGGTGCGCAGTTCCCGCTCCACCTGGCGCGCGTGCTGCGCCAGCAAGGGGCCGTTCTCGCTCGCCAGCACCAGCAGGTATTTCTCGCTGGAACCCC
>DAOLKI010000202.1:0-5403 GCA_035331665.1 Rhodocyclaceae bacterium | reverse complement strand
GTCCCCGCCATGCCCAGCACCATCCAGATGACCCAGGGGATGGTGGATTCCATCGAGATGCCCGCCATGCGGCAGGTCACCATCAGGTTCACGCCCAGGGGCGGGTGGAACTGGCCCAGGGCCATGTTCATGGTGATGATGATGCCGAACCAGACCAGGTCCCAGTGGAAGTGCAGGGCGATCGGCACCAGCAGCGGCAGGAAGATGAAGTAGATGGAGATGGCATCGAGGAACATGCCCGCGATCAGCAGCAGGAGCTGGATGCTGAGCAGCATGGCCACCTCCGAAAGCCCCGTGCCGAGCAGCGCCTTGGCCAGGTTGTCGAAGGTGCCGAGGGTGCTGGAGGCCCAGGCGAAGACGCTGGCCAGGGCGACGACGATCAGGATCACCGCGGAGATCTCCGCCGACTCGACCAGCACGTTGACGATGTCCCGCCAGCCGAGGGAGCGATACACGACGGTGCCGACGACCACGCCGTAGAACACGGCGACGACGGCGGCCTCGGTGGGCGTGAAATAGCCGCTCCTCATGCCGCCGAGAATGATCACCGGCGCCGCCAGGCCCCAGCCCGCCTCCTTCAGGCTGCGCCAGAAGGGCGGCCGCGCCTCGTCGGTGCGGGCCTCGAAGCCGTGGCGCGCCGACAACCACCAGGCGATGCCGATCAGCGTCAGCCCCGACAGGATGCCGGGGATCATGCCGGCGGCGAACAGGGCGGGGACGGATGCCTGGGGCACCAGCAGGCTGTAGATGACGAAGGCGATGGAGGGCGGGATCAGGATGTCCGTGGAGCCGGCCGCCGCGATGACGCCGGCCGTGAAGGCACGCGGGTAGCCCGCCTTGATCATCGAGGGCAGCATGACGGCGCCCACGGCCGCCGAGTCGGCCGGCCCGGACCCCGAGATGCCGCCGAGGATCATGGCCACCAGCACCGCCACGATGGCCAGCGCGCCGCGCCGCTGGCCGACCACCGCCGAGGCGAAGCGGACGATGGTGGCGGCGACGCCCGCCTTCTCGAAGATGAGGCCGGCGATGACGAACACCGGGATCGCCATCAGCGGGTATTTCGCGATGCCCGTGTAGACGTTGGTGGGCAGGGACATGATGCCCAGACCCGAGGCGGCCACGACCGCGGCGCCGGCCAACCCCATGGCCACGGCCAGCGGCACGCCGGCCAGCATCAGCACCAGGAAGAGGCCGAACAGCAGCCAGTCCATCTCAGGGCGTGCCGCGCAGGTGCCGGCGCAGGGCGCCGGCCAGGCGGACGAGGATCAGAAAGGAGAGCACCGGCAACCAGACGGTGTAGACCCACTGGGGAATGCCCAGCGCGGGCGAGGTCACCTCGAAGCGGAAATCGTCCCAGGCCATGCGCGTGCCGAGCACGGTCAGCAGGCCGAACATCATGAGCCCCGCCATGATGGCCAGGGTGCGGGATGCCCGCCGGCCAGCCGGTCCGGCCAGGTCCACGAAATAGGTGATGGCGATGTGCTTGTTGTCCACGAAGGCGTGGGCGGCGCCGACCAGCGTCATGACCACCATCAGGGCGATGGAGATCTCCTCGGTGAAGGCGAAGGAGATGTTGGTCAGGTAGCGCACCACCACGTTGGCCATGGTGATGCAGCAGAGCAGGCCCATGGCCATGGCCATGACGGCACGCTCCACGCGCAGGGAAGGCCGGCCGGCCTTCCCCTCTTCCGGCTTGGCGCTCATGTCCCCCCGGCGGCGACTACTTGGCGACGGCGGTTTCCGCCTTCTTGACGAGGTCCGCGCCGATGGTCTTCGCCCATTTCTCGTACACCGGCCGGGTGGCTTCCACGAAGGCCTTGCGCTCCTCGGCGGTGGGCACCACGACGGCGACGCCGTTGGCCTCGATCTGCCGGATCAGCGACGGGTCGGCGGCGGTGACGCCCTTGCGCGACTTCTCGATGTTCTCCTTGCCGGCCTGCAGGGCCGCCTGGCGCACGGCCTCCTTGTCGGCCGCCGACCAGGAGGCCCAGACGTCCTTGTTCACCACGAAGATCAGCGGGTCCGCCACGTAATGCCAGAGGGTCAGATGCTTCTGGCCGACGGTGTGCAGCTTCGCGGCGTTGAAGATCGACAGGGGATTCTCCTGACCGTCCACGGCGCCCGACGCGAGGGCGGGCTGGGCGTCGGCCCAGCTCATCTGGGTCGGGTTGGCGCCCAGGGCGGAAAAGGTGTCCAGGAACAGCGGCGAGCCGACGACCCGGAACTTGAGGCCCTTCATGTCGGCCGGGGAACGGATCGGCCGCTTCGAGTTGGAGAGCTCCCGGGACCCGTTCTCGCCCCAGGCCAGCGGCACCACTTCCCGCGCCTCGATGACCTTGAATATCTCCTTGCCCACCTCGCCCTGGGTCAGGGCGTCGAGGGCCTTGCCGTCGGGCATCAGGAAGGGCATCGAGAAGATGTTCAGTTCCTTCACCTGGGGCGACCAGTTGATGGAGGAGCCGATCGCGAGGTCGATGACGCCCTGGCGGATGGCGGTGAACTCCCGGGTCTGGTCGCCGCCGACCAGGGAGGTTCCGGGATACATCTTGATGTTGATGCGGCCCTGGGTCTTTTCCTTGACCAGTTCGATCCAGCGCTCGCCGGCCTGGCCCCAGGGGAAGGCGTTGCCGAGCACCGTGGACAGCTTGTATTCCGCCTTGTAGTCCGCGAAGGCAGGCAGGGCGAGGGCCAGGGCGGTGGTGAGCACGGTCAGTTTGCGCAGCATGTCGTCTCCTTCGTTATGATGTTGGAATGGCCGGGCCCGCCGCCCGGCGCGCGGTTCCCTGTGCCCGCTCAGGCGCCGGCGACCGTCATCCGGTCGATGAGGATCGAACCCACCTGTTTCGAGCCGCGCACCAGCACGTCGCGGCCGATTTCGGCGATGCCCTTGAACATGTCCTTCAGGTTGCCGGCGATGGTGATCTCCTGGACCGGGTAGGCGATCTCGCCGTTCTCGACCCAGTAGCCCGCGGCGCCGCGCGAATAGTCTCCGGTCACGTAATTGACGCCGTGGCCGAGCAGCTCGGTGACCAGCAGGCCCCGGCCCATGGCCTTGAGGAGTCCCTGGAAATCGTGGCGCCCGGGCTCGATGATCAGGTTGTGGCAGCCGCCCGCATTGCCCGTGGTCTCGAGGCCCAGCTTGCGCGCCGTGTAGGAGGACAGGAAATAGCCTTCCAGGACGCCGTCATCGACGACCACGCGGTCGCGGGTGGCCACGCCCTCGTCGTCGAAGGGCGAGGACGCCAGGGCCTTCGGGAGGTGCGGCTTCTCGCGGATGCGGACGAATTCGGGAAAGATGCGCTTGCCCCGGGCGCCGACCAGGAAGGATGCCTTGCGGTAGAGGGCGCCGCCGCTCGCCGCGTGGGTGAAGTTGCCGATCAGGGCCGCCGCCAGCGGCGCTTCGAAGAGGACGGGCACCTGGCAGGTCTTGAGCTGCCGGGCGCCGAGCCTCGAGAGCGCCCTCTCCGCCGCGTACCGGCCGATGGCTTCCGGGGCCGACAGGTCCCGCGGATCGCGGTGCGAGCTGTACCAGTCGTCGCGCTGCATCTGATCGCCTTCGCCGGCGATGGGCGCGCAGGTGATGTAATGCCGCGTCGAGGCGAAGCCGTCCATGAAATCCAGGCTGTTGGCGGACACGAAATGGGACTGCTGGACCGAGACCGTGGCGCCCTCGGAGTTGCGGATATCGGGACTCACGGCATAGGCCGCGTCCTCGCAGCGCCGGGCCAGGTCGATGGCCTCTTCCACGGCGATGTCCCAGGGATGGAAGAGATCCAGGTCCCGGCTCGACCGGGCGAGGAAGCGCTCCTCGGGCAGGCCGGCGCAGTCGTCCTCGGCCGTGAAACGGGCGATGGAGTGGGCCGCCTCCACCGTGGCCCGCAGGGCTTCCGGCGCGAAATCTGAGGTGCTCGCATGGCCGCGCTGCTTGCCCAAGTAGATCGTGACGCCGACCCCCTTGTCGCGGTTGTATTCGATGGTCTCGACGGCGCCCTTGCGGACGGTGACCGACTGGCCGAGTCCTTCGGACACGTCGGTTTCGCAGGCACTCGCGCCGATGGCGCGGGCGTGGTCCAGAACCTGCCGGGCCAGTGCGCGCAGGCGGTCCTGGTTGTAGCTGAAGCCTTGCTGGGACATGGGGAAACGGGGCGGGTGAGGGCGAAAGCTATAATCATACCCGTGGAAAACGACGACCGACCCGATGCCCCGGATTCCGCCGGGCGACCCAGCAAGACGCGCCTGAAGCGGGAGATGGCGGCCCTGCAGGACCTGGGGGAGGCCCTCGTGGCCTTATCGCCGGAAAGGCTGGCGCGCATCGAGATGCCGGATTATCTGCGCGATGCGGTCCGCGACGCCCAGCGCTTCACCAAGCACGAGGCACGCCGCCGCCAGATGCAGTACATCGGGCGCCTGATGCGCGACCTGGACCCCGCGCCGATCCAGGAGGCCCTGGACGAAATCCGCGGCGTTTCGGCCGCCGCCAATGCCCGCCAGCATGCGCTGGAACGGTTGCGGACGCGTCTGCTGGAGGACGAGGCGGTCATCGGGGACATTGCCCGCGCGCATCCCGGCGCCGACCTGCAGCACCTGCGCCAATTGCGCCGCAATGCCCTGCGGGAACAGGAACTGGGCAAGCCGCCCCGGGCCTACCGGGAACTCTTCCGGGTCCTGCGCGCCCTCGGCGAGGCCGATGCGCACGCGACCGACAACGCAACGAACGAGGACAACGAATGAACGAGGAACTGCTGATCGGCCTGGTGTCGATTTCCGACCGGGCCTCCAGCGGCGTCTATGAGGACAAGGGCATACCCGCGCTCCGGGAATGGTTCGGCGCCGCCCTGGCGAGCCCCTGGCGCATGGAGACCCGCCTGATTCCCGACGAGCAGCCGGTCATCGAACGGACGCTGATCGAACTGTGCGATGCGGTCGGCTGCCATCTGGTGCTGACCACGGGTGGCACCGGGCCCGCGCTGCGCGACGTGACGCCGGAGGCGACGCTGGCCGTTGCCCATAAGGTGATGCCCGGGTTCGGCGAGCAGATGCGGCAGATCTCGCTGCACTTCGTGCCGACGGCGATCCTTTCCCGGCAGGTGGGCGTGATCCGCGGCGGCAGCCTGATCCTCAATCTTCCCGGCCAGCCCAAATCCATCAAGGAGACCCTCGAGGGGGTGAAGGATGCCGAGGGGAAGCAGGTGGTGCCCGGCATCTTCGCCGCGGTGCCCTACTGCGTGGACCTGATCGGCGGCCCCTACGTGGAAACCCACGACGCGGTGGTCAAGGCCTTCCGGCCCAAATCGGCCATCCGTCCGAAATAGCCCGGGTCCGGCCGCCGGGAGGCAGAATGCCCGGGCGGCCCGCAGGGTGGCGACGCCCCCGGCGCGGTCCGCGCGCGACCGCGCCGAT
>DAOLKI010000201.1:3694-5410 GCA_035331665.1 Rhodocyclaceae bacterium | reverse complement strand
TGCGCCAGCGCCTGGCCATCGCCCGCGCCTATGCGGTGAGGCCGGAATTCCTGCTCATGGACGAGCCCTTCGGCGCGCTGGACGCGCAGACGCGCTCCGCCATGCAGGACCTGCTGCTCGAGGTCCTCCAGGCGGAGAAGAAGACGGTCATCCTGATCACCCATTCCGTGGACGAGGCGATCTACCTCTCGTCGCGGATCATCGTCGTCACGGCCCGCCCGGCCCGCATCCGCACCATCATCGAGGTGCCGTTCGGCTACCCGCGGGCGGACGCGGTCCACGAACATCCCCAGTTCACCGAGTTGCGGACCCGCATCCGCGACCTCGTGATGCACGAGTACCAGGCGCAGGCCAACCAGGCGGTCAGGCATTCGGAATGAACACCGGCGGAAACCGCCGCCATCCAACCGTCGAACATCGGAGGAAACCATGAGCATGCAGAGAAGAACCTTCATCAAGGCGGCCGCTTCGACTGCCGCGCTGTCATTCACCGGCTTCGGCGGCACCGCGTTCGCCCAGGCGAAGACCAAGGTCAAGGTCGGCTACCTGCACACGCCGGCCGTGGACAGCCACATCTGGCTCGGCCAGAACATGGGCAGCTTCGAGAAACAGGGCCTCAGCCTCGAACTGATCAAGTTCACCACCGGCCTGGAACTCTTCCAGGCCATGATCGGGGGCAGCCTGGACGTGCTGGCCACCGGCGCCGTCCTCTCGAACTTCCCGGCCCGCGGTCAGGGCAAGGTCTTCCTGCTCAACGACATCGAGTACGCCACGGCGCAGTTGTGGGTGCGCGAGGAATCGGGCATCAAGACCCTGGCGGACCTGAAGGGCAAGCAGATCTCCACCACGACGGGGACCACGGCCCACGTGTTCCTGGACCGGGCGCTGCGCTCGGTCAACCTCGATCCCGCCAAGGACGTGCAGATCGTCAACCAGCGGATGAGCGAGGCGGTCACCTCCTTCATCGCCGGTGCGGTTCCCGCGGTCGCCCTGTGGGCCCCCTTCGATTCCGCCGTCCGCCAGAAGGTGCCCGGCGCCAGGAAGATCGTGGACGCCTCCGCCTTCTATCCCCAGGCGGCCATCATGGGCGGCTGGGCGGCCAGGAACGACTACTTCGAGAAGAACCGCCCGGTGCTGGTCGCCCTGATCAAGGCCTGGGCGGAAGCCAACCAGTACATCGTCGCGAACCCCGACCAGGCGGCCGAGACGCTGCAGAAGCTGCAGTACCAGGACGTTCCCCTGGCCGAGTTCAAGGAGCAGTTCAAGGCCACCAAGTACTACTCCAATGCGGAATGGGTGACCCGCTACCAGGACGGGACCGCCGCCAAGTGGCTGCAGCAGGTGACGGATTTCTTCGTGCAGACCGCGAAGATCGAGAACGCCGTGCCCGCGGACCGCTACTTCGATCCGAAGCTGTTCCTGGAGGCCGTGAAGCCCTGAGCACCGCCCCACCCTCCGCCGGGCCCGGGCGCCCGGCGGCGAACACCGGTAAACGACCGGTACGGGGCCGCGGCGGGGCCTGAAAGCCGCTGCCGCCGGCCGTTTTGTCGAAAGGAAGTGACATGCAAGAAGTACTGCTGGACTACGGCGACGGCAAGATGCGCGTCGAACTGCCCGACCACGCCACGGTGGTCCGTTACGGCAAGACCTATTCCGATCCCGCGCCCCTGGGCGATTCCGTCGAACTGACCCGGAAGGCGCTGCAGAAGCCCCTCG
>DAOLKI010000201.1:0-3594 GCA_035331665.1 Rhodocyclaceae bacterium | reverse complement strand
GCGCCCCTGGGCGATTCCGTCGAACTGACCCGGAAGGCGCTGCAGAAGCCCCTCGACACCCCGCCCCTGCGCGACATGGCAGGCCCCGGCAGGAAGGTCGTCATCGGCTTCCCGGACCGCGTCAAGGGTGGCGCCCACCCGAAGGCGCACCGCCGGGTGGCCATCAAGCTGGCCGTGGAGGAACTGCTGGCCGGCGGCTGCGCGCTGGAAAACATCACCCTGCTCTGTGGCATGGGCCTGCACCGGCAGAACACCCTGGAGGAGTTCTACTGGTACCTGGGCAAGGAGATCGTCGACCAGTTCTATCCGGGCCGCCTGGTGAACCACGACGGGGAAGCACCCAACCTGGGCGACTTCGGCACCGATGCCATGGGCAACCGGATCCAGTGCAACCGCCTGCTGGTGGACGCCGACCTGGTGGTCATGATCGGCCACTGCGCCGGCAATCCCTACGGCGGCTTCAGCGGCGGCGCCAAGATGCTGGTCACGGGCTTCTCGGGCTGGCAGTCCATCGCCTCCCACCACAACCCGAAGACCATGCACCGGGACGACTGGCTGGGCGGCTCCCGCCACCAGCACATGCGCCACCAGTTCAAGTCCATCGCCGAGGCCATGGAGGCCGGCATGGGCAAGAAGGTCTTCGCGGTCGATGCGGTGCTGGGCCAGTTCGGCGAGGTGCTGGACGTCCAGGCCGGCACGATTCCCGCGGTGGAGGCGGCCACCTGGCCCCTTGCCGAGCGACGCACCAACGTGGAACTGGATATGGCGCCCGCCGAGGTGCTGGTGCTGGGCATGCCGAGGAACTTCCACTACGGGCCAGGCATGGGCACCAACCCGATCCTGGCCAGCCTGGCCATCGGCGGCCAGTATTCGCGCTGCTATCCCTGCCTGGCGCCCAACGGCGTCGTCATCGTCGCCGGGGTCTGCGACGGCTGGTTCAACGACCGGTGGTTCCCCTCCTACCGGGATACCTACGACGCCCTGCAGAAATACCAGAACCCCACGGATTTCCTGAACTCCCAGGATGCCGTGGACATCACCATGAACTACGAGTACCGCTTCGCCTACTCGAACTTCTACACCTACCACCCCTTCCATGCCATGTCGATGATCAGCGGCGGGGCCATCCTGGGCAAGCGCACCCAGGCGGTCATCATGGTCGGGGCCCAGAAGCCGGTCTATGCCCGCGGAATGGGCTACATCCCGGTGGCGACCTTCGCCGAGGCCATGAAGCTGGCGGCCCGTTACGTCGGGGACGACCCGCGCATCCTGTGCACGCCCGAGTGCTATTCGGGCGGCGCGGCCGTGCATCTGCGCAAGCAGTGAGGGAACCGGCAAACCGTCGCGAGGAAGGAATGCCATGAAGCGCGTGGGAATCGTCGGCACCGGCGTCATGGGCCGCACCGTGGCCGGCCGGCTGGTCGAAGCCGGAATCCCGGTGCGGGGATACGACGCCTTCGCCGGATGCGCGGCCGCCGCCGCGCAGGCCGGCGTGGCGATGTCGGACACGGTGGCCGAACTCGGCCGCCACTGCGACTGGGTCATCCTCTTCCTGCCCGGACCGGCCGAGATCGCGGAATGCGTCGCCGGCCCCGCGGGCCTGCTGACGACGCTGGGCGCCGGCAGCGTCATCGTCGACATGTGCACCAGCGCACCGGAGAACACCGTCGCCATGGCCGGGGCGGCGGGCAAGGCCGGCATCGGCTACATCGACGCTCCGGTGCTCGGGCGGCCCTCCACCGTCGGCAAATGGGCGATCCCGGCGGGGGGCGAGGCCACCGTGCTGGACGAGGTCAGGCCGCTGCTCGACATGATCGCCGCGAGCATCGTGCACGTGGGGGACTCCGGCGCCGGCCACAAGGTGAAGCTGCTCAACCAGCTCATGTTCGGCGCCATCAACGCGATGACCGCCGAGATGATGGCGGTGGCCGAGCAGGTCGGCATCGCGCCGGGCCGGCTCTACGAGATCATCACCGCCAGCCAGGCGGGCACGGTGAGCAACCTGTTCCGGGAACTGGGCGGACGCATCGCCGAGGAGCGCTACGCGGACCCGACCTTCACCGTCTCGCTGCTGGTCAAGGACGTGCGCCTGGGCCTGGAGATGGCGGAGGCGGCCGGCGCGCCGCTGGTCGTGGGCCGCGCCGTCGACTTCCTGAACCGGGCGGCCCTGGCCCAGGGGTACGGGGCGACGGACACCTCGGTGATGTGGCAGGCGGTGCGGCAGTTCTGGGCCGGCCGGGAGGGACAATCATGAAGATCCTCGTCACCGGCGCCGCCGGGTTCATCGGGCGCTACCTCGTCCCCATGGTGGCGGAACGCGGCCACGCGGTCGTCGCCACCGACTTGCAGCCGCCGCGGGACGCGGCGCCCCTGGCCGGGGTCACATGGCACCGGCTGGACGTTTCGCGGGCCGAAGAGGTCTACAAGCTGATGCTGGGTCAACGGCCCGACGCGGTGATCCACCTGGTGTCCTGGCTGGCGGCCCCCTGCGAGGAAAATCCGCTGCGCGGCTGGGAGATCAACTTCCGTTCCACCCAGTTCCTGCTCGATGCCGGGCTCGCCGCCGGATTGCGGCGCTTCGTGTTCACCAGTTCCATCTCCGTCTTCGGCAGGGGATTGCCCGAACCGGTGGCCGACGATGCGGTGAAGGAGCCGGCGACGATCTACGGGCAGACCAAGCTGGCCTGCGAGCACCTGTTGCGCTGGTACAAGGCGAAGCACGGGCTGCAGGTGGGCGCCGTGCGCTTCCCCTGGGTCTACGGGCCCGGCCGGGAGAACGGCATCACCGCCGCCTATTCGTCGAAGCTGCTCGATGCCCTGGCCCGCGGGGAGCCCCTGCGCATCGGTTTTCCCGAGGAGAAGGGCGACTGGCTGTACGTCAAGGACGCCTGCAAGGCACTGCTGCTGGTGCTGGGCCGGGACGACCTGCCGCGGGTCGGCTACAACATCATGGGCGGGCTCTATTCCGTCCGCGAGGCCATGGCGGTGGCGAAGGAGGTCTGCCCGGACGCGGACATCGCCTTCGACGCGAATGCCGCGGCGTCGAACAACCCCTATCCGCTCGCCTACGACGACTCGGCGGCCCGCCGCGAACTCGGATGGGCGCCGGACTACGGCCTGGCCGACGGATTCCGCGAACACATCGCCATCCTGCGCGGAGCACCCGGCGCCGCATGAGCGTACGGCATATCCACCTGCAACCCGTCGGGGGCATCGCCGGCGACATGTTCGTCGCCGCGGTGCTGGATGCGTTCCCGGAGTTCCGCGATCCGATCCTGCGGGACGTGGCGGCGGTACTGCCGGCGGAGGCCGGCGATGCAAGGATCCAGCGGGTCAGCCGGCAGGGCATCGGTGCGGCGCATTTCTCCCTCGCCGGGCCCGGCGGCGACGCGGACGTCCCCGTCCGACAGGATCGGCTGCTTCGCGCGCCGCCGGCTACGGAGGCCTGCGACCGTCCGGCGCGCCGCTTTCGACGGGCGCCACCTTGGCCGGAGCTGCAGGCGCGGGGGCCGGCGCAGGGGCCTGGGCCGGAACTGGCGAGACGGCGTTGTTGGATTGGTTGAGCGGCTGTTCGATGGCGGCTGGGGCAACCGG
>DAOLKI010000200.1:0-5429 GCA_035331665.1 Rhodocyclaceae bacterium | reverse complement strand
ACGAGTTCGCCCCGGCCGGGCAGGGCGGCGCCATCGGCGACGGACTTCCTGCGCGCGGCGAGTTCCTCGCGGACCGCGCGGGCGGCCAGCGAGCGGCCATGGATGCGGATGGCGGCGACGAGGCCCGGCTCGGCCAGCAGGCGGTCGACGGACGGGAGGCGGGAGAGGTCTGCTTGCATGCTTTCACCCGGACCGGGCAGAAAGAAGGAGTCCCGATTCTAGCGGTTCCGCCGCCCGCCGGGAGAGCCCGAACCGTGCCTTATACCCCCATTGCGGACTCAGGCTCTCCCACCTGGACCGCCAATCCAAGGATAATAGCGGGAATGCCATGGATACCCCTGCCCCCATGAACGACACGACGCCCCCCGCCGAAGAGTCCAAACCGACGGTGGACCCCCGCCGGCGCATGCGGGAACTGCTCGCGATCCCCGACGGGCAGCGGACCGATGCGCAATGGGACGAACTCAACGAATTGGAGATCCAGCTTGCCCAGGTGAACCGCGTCGGCCCCGCACCCGCGTGGTCCGGCGAGTCCGGCCAGTCGCGCAAGGCCGAGCCGGGAGGGGCGCCCCAGAAGCCGCGCGGCAACCTGCAACGCAAAGCCAAGACGAAGCGCCCGGGCAAGCCCTTCCACAAGCCCAAGGGGCCGCCGCCGGGTGCCAAGCAGGGCTGACGGGTCCGCGTCCGCCGCAACGTTCCTCGATGCCGGCCTGACCGCCTGTTCGCGCCTTTCGCGACCCGCGATCCCCACGCCATGAGCGACACCTCCGACATCCTCATCGAGATCGAGGACCTCCACTTCTCCTATGGGGACAACAAGGTCTTCGCGGGGATCAACATGCGCGTGCCGCGGGGCAAGGTCGTGTCCATCCTGGGGGTCGGCGGCTCCGGCAAGAGCACGCTGCTGCGGCTCATCGGCGGCCAGTTGCGGCCGGACCGGGGCTGCGTGCGGGTCGATGGCAAGGTCATCCACGAACTGGACCAGGAGGGCCTGTACGCCATGCGCCGCGACATGGGCCTCATGTTCCAGGCCGGCGGCCTGTTCAGCGACCTGTCCGTATTCGACAACATCGCCTTTCCGATGCGCGAACTGACCGACCTGCCCGAGGACATGATCCACGATCTCGTGCTGATGAAGCTTCATGCGGTGGGACTGCGGGGTACGATCGGTCTGATGCCATCCGAATTGTCCGGCGGCATGGCGCGACGCGTGGCCCTGGCCCGGGCCATCGCCCTGGACCCCATGCTCGCCATGTACGACGAGCCCTTCGCCGGCCTGGATCCCATCTCGCTGAACGTGATCGCCCAACTGATCCGGACCCTGAACGACGCCATCGGGACCACGTCCATCGTGGTTACCTACGACGTCTCCGAATCCCTGAAAGTGGTGGACTACGCCTACCTGATCCACCACGGGCGGGTGGAGGCGGAAGGGACGGCCGATGCGCTGTGGAAGTCGGACGCGCCCTACGTGGTGCAGTTCCTGCACGCCCAGCCGGAGGGCCCGATCCCCTTCCACATGGCCGGCGATCCCTACACCCGGGACCTGGGGCTGGCCGGCTGAAGCTTGCCCTCAGGGGCGCTGGATCAGTTCGACCTTGTAGCCGTCCGGATCCTCGACGAAGGCGATCACGGTCGTGCCGCCTTTCATGGGGCCGGCTTCGCGCACCACCTTGCCACCCCTCTCCTTCATCGCCGCGCACGCGGCGTACGCATCGTCCACGGCGATGGCCACGTGGCCAAAGGCGGTGCCGAGTTCGTACTTTTCCACGCCCCAGTTGTAGGTGAGTTCCAGCACGGCACCGGCCGACTCCTCCTGGTAGCCCACGAACGCCAGGGTGAACTTGCCTTCGGGATAATCGTTGCGGCGCAGCAGCCGCATGCCCAGCACGCCGGTGTAGAAGGCCAGGGACCGCTCCAGGTCGCCGACGCGCAGCATGGTATGCAGGATTCTCAAGGGGGTCTCCTTCGCGATCAGATGAGGGGGATGTCGGCGCCAAGCCGGCGCAGGTCCGCGCGCGCGCGGCGCCAGTCCGGGAACAGGCGCTCCACCTGGGACCAGAAACGGGGGCTGTGGTTCATCTCCGCCAGATGCGCCACCTCGTGGGCCACCACGTAGTCCACCAGCTCGGCGGGCAGATGGATGAGTCGCCAGTTGAAACGCAGGCCGGTGCGGCGACTGCAGCTTCCCCACCGGGACCGGGCGGAGGAGAGGGCCACCGGTGGCAGCGCGTGGCCGAGCCGCTCGGCGAACAGCCGGGCACGCTCCTGGAAATGGCCGGCGGCCCGCCTCTGCAGGGCCCGGCGGGCCAGCGCATCCAGGTCGGCGTCCGGTCGGGCGAACAGGATCAGTGCCGCATCCTCCCCGTCCGCCCCGTTCTCCCATGTCGCCCGGTTGCCGCCGGGTCTCACGCGCACCGGCACCGGTTCGCCGAAGACGGGCAGATGCACGCCGTCCCGAATGGCCAGGAGGCGCCGGTTGCGCCGGCCCGCGAATTCGTCCAGCTTGCGAATCACCCAGTCGGCATGCTGACGCAGGAAGTCCTCGATCTCCGCGTTCGACGCCCCGCGCGGAGCGCCCACCCGCAGGCCCCGCTCGTCGATGGCCATGGCAAGCCGGCGGCGTCCCGTGGCCAGGTCGTAGGCCACGATGCGGTTGCCCAGGTGGATTTGGCGCTGGCGCGGCGCGGGTGCCGCCGGCGGCAGGCTGAACAGCTTCAGTTGTTCCGGCTGGATGTCGGCCAAGGCAGGTTCAGGCCGGGGCGAAGAGGTCGCCGACGGACTCCTCCCGGGGCAGGGAAGCCACCGCGAGGGTCAGGGCCCTCTCGATCTCGGGCCGCGCCTGGCCGATGAGCCGCCAGTTGCAACGCAGTTCCGACGGACCGGTCACCTGGACCCAGCCGCCGCGCACGGCAAAGGAGAGGGCGAGGCGCGGGCAGGGCCGGTTCCGCCGGGCGGCTTCCCGGGCGGCGATCTCGCCGAACAGGCGCAGCGCTTCGCGCCGCAGCCATGCTTCGGCCGCATCCTGCACCTGGCGCGGTGTCGCCTCGGGCGGCAGCGGGAGGTTCAATACGCCGGCGGCGAGGCCCGCCCCGTCGACCCGCGCATCCAGGCAGAGACGGATCTGGCTGCCCAGGAAGTCGAGCAGGGTCCCGTCGCGCCAGCGGACCGCCGGGTCCGGATCCGGCGCGTCAAGCCTGAGCGCCAGTTGCGGATTGCGCTTTCTCATGGGCGGCAACCTTGTCGGGAGGGTACAGGTGGGGGCTGATGCGCTGCATCTCGGCCTCCATCCAGGCCTCGGCGCACGAGTTAACATCTTCCTCGGAGAGTCCGGTCGGGTCAATGGCCGGACCGATGCTGACGGTGACGAGTCCCGGCGTCTTGTAGAACGCGTTGCGACCCCAGAACTCCCCCGAGTTGAGCGCCACCGGGACGAGCGGCGCACCGGTCTCCACGGCCAGATGGGCGCCGCCGATCTTGTAGCGCTTCTTGCGTCCCGGCGCCACACGGGTGCCTTCCGGGAAGATGATCACCGAATAGCCCTGGCCGAGCCGCACGCGCCCCTGGTCCACGAGCTGCTTCAACGCATCCTTGCCGGCGCCCCGGTCGATGGAAATCATCGGCGTCGCGGCGAGGGCCCAGCCGAAGAAGGGCAGCATCTTCAATTCCTTCTTCCAGACGAAGAGCGTGTCCTTGAAGATCTCCTGGAGCACCAGGGTCTCCCAGGCGGACTGGTGCTTCGAAAAGATCACCATCGGCCGGTCCGGGATGTTCGCCCGTCCCTGCAACCGGTAGGGGATGCCGAGCAGGTGCTTGACCAGCCAGACCGCGAAGGCGACCCAGGGTTCGACGCTGCGCCGCCGCCAGTGGTGCGGGAAGGGGAAGCTCAGCATCACCAGGACCGCCCAGGGCGGCGTCACCACGATCAGGATCAGCATGAACAGCGTCGAGCGCAGGACGTTCATCGCCGCCATGTCTCGATCAGGAGGTCAGGTGCGCGGCCACGCCGGCCAGGTCGGGGAACACCAGGGTCTGCGGGGGCAGTTCCGGATCGGTGGCCGTCTTCCTGCCCTTGCCCGTCTGGACCAGAATCGGCTGCGCCTGCACCGCGAGGGCGGCCTCCAGGTCGCGCAGTGAGTCGCCCACCGCGGGCACGCCGGCCAGGTCCGCGTTGAAGCGCACGGCGATCTCCTTCAGCATGCCGGCCTTCGGCTTGCGGCAGGGGCAGTGGTCGGCGTTGGTGTGCGGGCAGAAGAAGACGGCGTCGATGCGTCCGCCGGCCTGGGCCACGGCCTTGTGCATGCGCTCGTGGATCGCGTTCAGGGTGTCCATGTCGAACAGACCGCGGCCGATGCCGGACTGGTTGGTCGCCACGACGACCCGGTATCCCCACTGGTTCAGGCGTGCGATCGCATCCAGGCTCCCCTGGATGGGCCGCCATTCGTCCGGCGTCTTGATGAACAGGTCGGAGTCGTGGTTGATGACGCCGTCACGATCGAGGATGACGAGTTTCATGCGCCTATTGTTCCCCTCCGGACCGCCTGCCGAAAAGCCGAACTCACGCGGAAAGCCGCGACAGATCGGCGACGCGGTTCATCGCCTGATGCAGGGCGGCCAGCAGGCCCAGCCGGTTGTTGCGCAGGGCGGCGTCCTCGACGTTCACCATCACCTTGTCGAAGAAGGCATCCACGGGGGCTTTCAGCGCCGCCAGCGCCTGCAGCGATTGGGCGTAGTCGCCTTGCTCGAAGGCTGCATCGGCCTGCGGCTTCACCTCCCCCAGCGCCGCATGCAGCGCGAGCTCGGGGGCTTCCTTGAGCAGCGTCGCATCCACCCGGGCCGCCACCGCGCCTTCCGCCTTCTTCAGTATGTTGCCGACGCGCTTGTTGGCGGCGGCCAGACTCGCCGCCTCCGGCAGCGCGGCGAAGGCGCGCACGGCCGCCAGCCGCTTCGGGATGTCGCCCAGGCGCTGCGGGCGCTGGCCGACCACCGCATCGACCTCGAGCGCCGAGTAGCCCTGCTCGCGGAGGCTGCCGGAGAGCCGTTCGTAGATGAAGTCGGCGAGTTGCTCCCTGAGCCTGGCGTCGTTCAGCCGCGCCGCGGAGAACAGCCAGCCGAGGTCCAACGGCAGGTCGCGCTCGATCAGCATGCGCACCATGCCGACCGCATGGCGGCGCAGGGCGAAGGGGTCCTTGTCGCCGGTGGGCAGCTGGCCGATGCCGAACATGTCGGCCAGGGTCTGCAGCTTGTCGGCGAGCGCCACGCAGAGGCCGACGTCGCCACGCGGCAACCCGTCCCCCGCGAAGCGCGGCTTGTAGTGGTCCTCGATGGCATCCGCGATCGCCGCCGGCTCGCCGTCGTGCAGCGCATAGTAGCGGCCCATGATGCCCTGCAGCTCGGGGAACTCGCCGACCATGTCGGTCAGCAGGTCG
>DAOLKI010000199.1:0-5443 GCA_035331665.1 Rhodocyclaceae bacterium | reverse complement strand
CATGAACTGCTGGGCCTGCTCGAAGATGTCGTCGGTGTCGATCAGGATCTCGCCGATGTCGGGCTGGAAGTAGTCGCGGATCGCGCGGATCACCAGACTGCCTTCCTGGTAGATCAGGAAGGCGCCGGACTGGCCCTGTGCCGCGCCTTCGATGGCGGTCCACAGCTGCAGCAGATAGTTGAGGTCCCACTGCAGCTCTTCGGCGCTGCGGCCGATCGCCGCGGTGCGCGCGATCAGGCTCATGCCCTGGGGGACGTCGAGCTGGTCCATGTTCTCGCGCAGTTCGGCGCGCTCGTCACCCTCGACGCGGCGCGAGACGCCACCGCCGCGCGGGTTGTTGGGCATCAGCACCAGATAGCGGCCGGCCAGCGAGATATAGGTGGTGAGCGCCGCACCCTTGTTGCCGCGCTCGTCCTTCTCGACCTGGACGATGAGTTCCTGGCCGGCGGACAGGGCGTCCTGGATGCGCGCCTTGCCGGCATCGACGCCGGGCTTGAAGTAGCTGCGCGAGATTTCCTTGAAGGGCAGGAAGCCGTGGCGCTCGGCGCCGTAATCGACGAAGGCGGCTTCGAGGCTGGGCTCGATGCGGGTGATGACCGCCTTGTAGATGTTGCTCTTGCGTTGCTCCTTGGCGGCCGATTCGATGTCGAGGTCGATCAGTTTCTGGCCATCGACGATCGCGACGCGGAGTTCCTCGGCCTGCGTCGCATTGAACAGCATGCGTTTCATGTGTGCTCCCGCGCGCGGGAGGCACGACGACAAGACGCCTGCACCGGGAGTGTCAGCTCACGGGCGGCGAGTACCGGATTTGCGGGAGATGGGGCATCGGATATGCCGGCTGTGCAATACGGAAAATTGTCGTTGTGGCGGCGCCGGATTCCGGGGTCGGGCACGATGGTCTGGATGCCCCTGCCTGCCGGTTACCGTCGCCGCGGGTTCGTGCCTGCGTTGCGCGCAATCAAGTAACATCGCTCCTTCGGGCGAGCGAAAAAACCCTTGGAGTCTGCTGGATACCCGGGATTTCCGGTGGCCTGCAACGGCCGGATGCGGGTCGGGATCATCCAATGCCCCCTGCCTGCTGGCCTCGTGGGCCGGGCTGCGGGGCAACGACCCGGGACGGCGCCACCGGCGCCGCTTCGGGCCGCCGGGCACGCCGTCGCGGGACGGCAAACCGGGGCACATCATATTACGAATGAAGGATTTGAGCAAAGATTCCCCGACTTGGCTTGCAGTCGGCGAGGAGTCCGCTGGCCAGCGGATCGACAACTTCCTGCTCCGGCTCGCCAAAGGGGTCCCCAAGAGCCATGTCTACCGGATCCTGCGGAGCGGCGAGGTGCGGGTCAACAAGGGTCGGGTCGCCGCGGACTACCGTCTGGCAGAGGGCGACACGGTCCGGATTCCCCCCCTGCGGACGGCGGAGCGGCCGCCGGAAGCGGCTGTTCCGGCAAGGGAATTCGACCTTGCCTTGGAAGACGAAGCACTGCTGGTGGTGGACAAGCCGGCAGGGGTGGCCGTCCATGGGGGCAGTGGGGTGAGTTTCGGAGTCATCGAGCAGTTGCGCCGCGCCCGACCTCACGCGAAGCTGCTGGAACTCGCGCACCGGCTGGACCGGGAAACCTCGGGCCTGCTGATCGTCGCCAAGAAACGGTCCGCCCTCGCGCGTCTCCACGACATGTTTCGCGACGGACAGATCGCCAAGCGTTACCTTGCCCTGGTCCGGGGGCGCTGGATGAGCCCGCTGCAGCACGTGCGCCTGCCGCTGTTCAAGTACCTGACCGGTGACGGCGAACGCCGGGTCAGCGTTTCGGATGAGGGCAAGCCGGCCCACAGTATCGTGCGGCTCGTGGCCCGGTGGGAGAACTTCAGTCTCGTGGAGGTGGAATTGAAGACGGGGCGGACGCATCAGATCCGCGTGCATCTGGCCCACCTGGGCCATCCCATCGCCGGCGACGACAAGTACGGGGATTTCGCCTTGAACAAGACCCTGCAGACAGCCGGGCTGCGGCGCATGTTCCTGCATGCGGCACGCCTCGACTTCGTGCATCCCGTGACCGGCGAGGCGGTGGCCCTGAGGTCGCCGCTGCCGGCCGAGTTGGCCCGCTTCGCAGCGCGCATCGAACAGAACGAGCGAAGGGAATATGGGCAGGCGTTTTGAGCTGATCGTGTTCGATTGGGACGGGACGCTGATGGACTCGGCGGGAATGATTGTCGCTTGCGTGCAGGCGGCTGCGCGGGACCTGGGGCTCGTGCCGCCTTCGGACGAGCGGGCCCGTCACATCATCGGCCTCGGGTTGCACGACGCTTTGCGCCATGCCCTGCCCGATCTGCCGGAAGGACGATACGGGGAACTCGCCGAGCGGTACCGGCAGCATTATTTGTCGCAGGACGATCAACTGCGTCTGTTCGACGGGGCCGCCGAACTGGTACAGACCCTGTCCCGGAGGGGGCATCTGCTTGCAGTCGCGACGGGCAAGTCACGCCGGGGCCTGGACCGCGCGATGGCCGGTAGTGGGCTGGAGTCCTACTTCCTCGCGACGCGTTGCGCCGACGAATGCCATTCGAAGCCGCACCCGCAGATGCTGGAGGAACTGATGGCGGAGTTGGGGGCGGCGGCGGAAACGACTTTGATGATCGGCGACACGACCCACGATGTGCTGATGGCGCGCAATGCGGGCGTGCCGGCGGTCGCCGTGGCGTACGGGGCGCACCCGGTGCCGGATCTGGCTGCGGCGCTGCCGGTGCATCTTGCCCATACGATGGAAGACCTGGCCGCGTGGCTGACGGCAAACGGCTGATCGCGGTTTCGGCGGATCTGGCCGAGGGCGGCCGGGGAGTCCGTTTCGAGGTCGTGCGTGCGGGAGTGACCGAGCCGGCCTTCGCGGTTCGCCATCGCGGCCAGGTGCACGCCTATCTGAATCGCTGTGGCCACGTACCGGTGGAACTGGACTGGCAACCCGGGGAGTTCTTCGATAGTTCAGGTTTATACTTGATTTGCGCCACCCACGGCGCGCTTTACGCGCCGGAGGACGGGCGCTGCGTGGGCGGGCGGTGCGCAGGGCGTGGACTGATTCCCCTGGCCGTGGAAGAACGGGACGGGCAGGTTTTCGTGAAGGAAGCATGACGGTGTCGGGACAGGAACCCAACTGGGAACGGGGAATCCTCGAAAAGATCGCGCTGGAGGGAATCGTCGAGCAACGGCGCCGGCGGCGCTGGGGCATCTTCTTCAAGCTGCTCGGCTTTGCATATCTGACCGCCATACTGGTGGCCCTGGTGGACTGGGGGGGCGGTGCGGAATCCCTGGAGGGGAAGAAGCACACCGCCCTTGTGCAGTTGGAGGGCGTGATCCAGAGCAAGGGCGACGCCAACGCGGAACACGTGATCAGCGCCCTACAGGCGGCCTTCGAGGACAAGAACACGGCCGGGATCGTGCTGCGCATCAACAGCCCCGGGGGAAGCCCCGTCCAGGCCGGCATGATCAACGACGAGATTCGGCGGCAACGGGCCAAGCACCCGGATATCGCCCTGCACGCGGTCATCGAGGACGTGTGCGCCTCGGGTGGCTATTACGTGGCGGCGGCGGCCGACAAGATCTTCGTGGACAAGGCGAGCATCGTGGGCTCGATCGGCGTCCTGATGGACGGTTTCGGCTTCACCGGCACCATGGACAAGCTGGGGGTCGAGCGCCGTTTGCTGACGGCGGGAGAGAACAAGGGTTTCCTGGATCCGTTCTCGCCACAGAACGCCCAACACAAGGCCCATGCCCAGGACATGCTGAACGACATCCACCGTCAGTTCATCGACGTGGTCCGGGAGGGTCGCGGAAAACGGCTGAAGGAAACGTCGGACATGTTCTCCGGACTCATGTGGACGGGTGCGAAGAGCGTCGAAATGGGCCTGGCCGATGGTTTCGGCACCGTGGAGTCGGTGGCGCGGGACGTCTTCAAGGCCGAGGATATCCGCGACTACACGGTGAAGACGAGCATCGCGGAACGCTTCGCGAAACAACTGGGCGCGGACATGGCCCGAGGCGCGGGCACCTTTCTTTCGCGCGTTTCCATGCGCTGAGCGCGGCCGCGCGTCGCCGGGGTCGCGTCAACGCGCGTAGGGCGCGGCCAGCGGTTCCCCGATGAACAGGCCTTGGGCCGGCCAGGCGACGCTTTTCCAATAGGCCTCGATGGCCGCCTCGCCGCGCAGGTAATGCTTGAGGAGCACCATGGGATTGGGGAACTTCTGCCAATGGTTGCAGGGTTCCGAGACTGCGCCGTAACTCGCAGTCGCGCCCGCCTCCAGCCATCGGAGGCTGCTCATCTGCGCGTTGCCCAGCAGATCGCCGCCCGCCGAAGTGAGGTGGTCGGCAATTGCCCCGGGGAGGAACCCCAGTGTCTCCAGTTTCGGGACCCGGATCAGCCCCGTCAGATAGACCAGCACGTCGTTTTCGCCCTCGATGGCGTCCTGCCGCAATGGCTGGATGCGCACGGGGGGATCCTTCAGGACTTGCGCCTTCGGGAAGTACGGAGCGCGCGAATTCCGATGCGGGTCGGATGTCTGGAGCAGGTAGGCGGTTCCGGCCGGGCGGCTCCGGTCGGCGGAAATTCCGCGATTGATCAGCGCCTTGGAGAGGGCGATGTCGTGGGTCGGAAGGAGAAAGGAAGGACGGAATCCGAACCGCGCGTAGGGCCGATCCCCGACGAAATCGAAATAGGGGTTGGGACGGCTCGGTTGGCAGGTCTGCTTGCACAGGCTCGGGTCGAATCCGAGGCTGAGGGCCGCCGTGATCGACTGGCATTCGACGGCGTACGGTGTGGTCCATACGAGGACCAGGGCCTGGACGGCAGCGTCGAAATGTTCGGAAACCAGTTGGCGCAGCAGGTCCAACTCCTTGGATGAAATCGACCTTTTTTCCGTCGGGAGCGACACCTGCAACAGGTTCCGCGACGGAATCCTGCGCGCCGCCATGTAGTACTGCCCCACCTCCATGCTGGCCGGATCGGCCGAATTCACGACGACCCCCAATTGGTACGGGCGCAATCCCCGGACAGTTGCGGAATAGGCCGGGATATCGTCACGGAACTGGGCTTGGCAAGGCAATGCGCAAATGGCCCAGGCAAGGAGCAGGAACCTGGCCGCTGCGGTCGTGTTCATGACGTTTTTTGCGCGAGTATCAAGAAGACGGTCGGGCGCTTGTCCAGGCGCGGCGCGTCCGCATTCTTCCATTCGGCAACGGTCTTCGTGCGGACCATCTCGGTCGGGAGGGTCAAGTCCGTCGCCACGCACAGGCGGGTGCCCGGACGACATGCCGAAAGGAAGGCCGCGAAGGTGGACGCGTTGCGGTACGGGGTTTCAATGAACAACTGCGTCCGACTGTTGCGCGCCGACTCGGTTTCCAATGCCGCGATGCGTGCGGAACGGTCCGGTTCTCGTATGGGGAGGTAGCCGTTGAATG
>DAOLKI010000198.1:0-5457 GCA_035331665.1 Rhodocyclaceae bacterium | reverse complement strand
GACGTGAAGCGCACCATCGACCGCTTCCTGTCGGCGGCCGACCTGCTCGACGACAAGACCCGCCCCACCCTGCGCGGCCACCTGGAGGCCGGGCTCGGCATCGACAGCAACGTGAACAGCGCCGTGGGCAGCGCCAGCCTCGCGATTCCCGCCTTCGGCGGCAGCGCGACCCTGGACCCGCGCAGCGTGCGGACCGGCGACAACTTCTACACCCTCGGCGGCGGCGTCCGTTACCGCCACCCCCTGGGGGACGGCCTGTATTTCAACGCCGGCGGCACCGCGGGCCTGCGTCTGCACCAGAACGACGACCTCTGGGACCAGGGCAACCTGGACGGACAAGCCGGCCTGGCCTGGGAGCGCGGGCAGGACGTCTGGTCCCTGGGCTACCAGCACAACGGCCTGTGGCTGCAGAGCGACCGCTACCGCAGCGCGAACGGCCTGACCGGCCAGTGGCAACGGCAGCTGGGCGGCCAGGATCAGGTGGCCGCCTTCCTCCAGTACTCGAACCTGTACTACCCGAACCAGCGCCTGCGGGATGCCGACCGGTGGGTGGCGGGCGGCGCCATCGGGCATGGTTTCGGCAACGGGATCACGGGATATGCCGGCCTGTACGCCGGCACCGAACGGGAGAAGGCCGCCGCCGTGCCGCAGCTGGGCCATCGCCTGGTCGGCCTGCGCGCAGGCGGCGAATGGGCACTCACCGGAACGTCTGCCCTGTTTGCCAACCTCTCCTACGAGCATCGCCGTTACGGCGGTAGCGAACCCTTGTTCTTCGTGGCGCGCCGGGACGACCAGTGGAACCTGCAGATCGGCGCGAACATCGGCCTGGCCCGCAACTGGCTGCTCACACCCCAGATCAGCCTGATCCGCAACGACTCGAACGTCGCCCTCTACGATTACAGCCGCCGCATCGCCACGGTGAACCTGCGGCGGGATTTCTGATCCGGCGCCGGCCGGCCGGCGGCCCGGCGGGCTTCGGCCGGCCGGTATAATCCGGGTTTCGCCGCGGTCGCCGCCGCCCTTCCCAATCAAGTCATGAACCAGGATCCCAAGGCTCTGCTGTCCGAACTGCTGACGGCAGCCCTCCACCGCGTCGCCCCGGGCGCTGCCGCCGACATCCAGCTGGAACGCCCCCGGGATGCTTCCCACGGTGATTTCGCCACCAACCTGGCCATGCAACTGGCGCGGCCCCTGAAGGCAAACCCGCGCGACGTGGCCGCGCGCCTGATCCAGGCCCTGCCGCGTTCCGATTCCGTGGCCAGGGCGGAGGTGGCCGGGCCGGGCTTCATCAATTTCACCCTCGCGGGCGGCGCCAAGACGGGCATCGTGTCCGCGGTGCTGAAAGCCGCGGGCGATTACGGCCGCGGCCGCGTGGAGGGCCACCCCAAGGTGCAGGTGGAGTTCGTGTCGGCCAACCCCACGGGCCCGCTGCACGTGGGCCACGGCCGTGGTGCGGCCTACGGGGCGAGCCTCGCCTCCCTGCTGTCCTTTGCCGGCTTCGACGTGGTGCGCGAGTACTACGTAAACGACGCCGGCCGGCAGATGGACATCCTCGGCGTGTCGACCTGGCTGCGTTACCTGGAACTCTTCGACGAATACGTGCCCTTCCCGCCCAATGCCTACCAGGGCGGCTACGTGCGCGAGATGGCGGAGCAGATCAAGGCCGCCCACCAGGACCGCTACGTGCATCCGGCCGCGGCGGTGCTGGCATGCGTGCCGCCGGCGCCGGCGCCGCGCGAGGACGGGAGCTGGACCGCCGAGGAGAAGGAACAGCTGGAAACCCGCCTGGACGGGCTCATCGCCGCGGCCAAGGACCTGCTGGGCGAAGAATGGGCCTACGTGCACCAGCATGCGCTGACCGAGCAGATGGCCGACTGCCGCGCGGACCTGGAGGAGTTCGGCGTGCATTTCGACGTCTGGTTCTCGGAGCGCTCCCTCTACGACACGGGCATGGTCGGCAAGGCGGTGGAGGAACTGGAACGGCGCGGCCACATCTACGTGCAGGACGGGGCCAAGTGGTTCCGCTCGACGGCCTTCGGCGACGAGAAGGACCGGGTCGTGCAGCGCGAGAACGGGCTGTACACCTATTTCGCCTCCGACATCGCCTACCACGCCAACAAGTTCGAGCGCGGCTTCGCGCGGGTGGTCGATGTCTGGGGGGCCGACCACCACGGCTACATCCCCCGCGTAAAGGGCGCCCTGCGCGCCCTCGACCGGGACGCGGACCGGCTGGACGTGGCCCTGGTGCAGTTCGTCAGCCTGTTCCGGGACGGCGCCAAGGTGTCCATGTCCACGCGCGCCGGCGAATACGTGACCCTGCGGCAGTTGCGGGCGGAGGTGGGCAACGACGCCTGCCGCTTCTTCTACATGCTGCGCAAGTGCGACCAGGCCCTGGACTTCGATCTGGACCTCGCCAAGTCCCAGTCCACCGACAACCCGGTCTACTACGTCCAGTATGCCCACGCCCGCATCTGTTCCGTGCTCGCCCAGTGGGAAGGCCGCGAGGCGGACCTGGCCGGGGCGGACCTGGGCCCGCTGGTCCACGAACGCGAACTGGCCCTGTGTGCCCGGCTGCGGGAATTCCCGGAAATGATCGCGGCGGCGGCGCGGGATTTCGCCCCCCATGCGGTCGCCTTCTACCTGAAGGAGCTGGCCGCCGAATTCCACGGCTGGTACAACGCCGAACGCCTGCTGGTCGAGGAGTCGGCGCTGCGCGACGCCCGCCTGGCCCTCGCCTCGGCGGTGCGGCAGGTGCTGCGTAACGGGCTGCACATCCTCGGCGTCACGGCTCCGGAGAGCATGTAAATGGCCAAGATCCAGGGCAAAGCGCGGCCGGCGCCCGGGCGGAAGAGCCGCGGGGGCACCCTGCTCGGTCTGTTCCTCGGCCTGGTGGTCGGGGTGCTGATCTCCTTCGGCGTCGTCTGGTACCTCAACAAGACGCCGCTCCCGTTCCAGAACAAGACCGGCCGGCCGGAGGCCGGCAAGACCGCCGATGCCAAGGCGCCGGAGGGCAAACCGGGCCAGCTGCCGGCGCCCCAGGCGCTGCCCGGAAAGCCGGGCGACAAGGCCGGCACGCCCGGCGAGGGAGACCGTCCCCGCTTCGAGTTCTACAAGATCCTCCCGGGGGGCCAGGATGCCGCCACCGCCGCGCCGCCGCCACCCGCCGCCGAAAAGGCGCCGGCTGCCCCCGAGGTGCTCTACCTGCAGGCGGGGGCCTTCCAAAAAGCCGCGGATGCCGACAACCTCAAGGCCAAACTTGCGTTGAACGGGGTGGAGGCCGGCGTTCAGGAGATCAACCTGCCGGAAAAGGGCGTCATGTACCGGGTCCGGGTCGGACCCTTCGCCAAGGCGGAAGAAATGAACCGGGTGAGGAACCAGCTCGCCCAAGGCGGCATCCAAACCACCGTCGTCAAGAACAAGGACTGATCCATGACCAGACTGCCCGGTTTCATCCTCACCCTGGCCCTCGCGGCCGCCGTCATCCTCTCCGGCCCGGCCGCCGCCCAGGCCCAGCTCCAGGAGGGACGGGATTTCGTCACCCTGAGCCCCGCCCAGCCCGTGGATGCCAAAGGCAAGGTGGAAGTGATTGAATTCTTCTCCTACGCCTGTCCGCACTGCAACGACTTCGATCCCATCCTGGACAAGTGGATCAAGCGCCTGCCCAAGGACGTGGAGGTGCGCAAGGTCCCGGTGACCTTCAAGCGGGCCGCCTGGGCGAACCTGGCGAAGCTCTATTACGCCCTGGATACCATCGGCGAGACCGGGCGCCTGCATGCCAAGGTGTTCGAGGCCTTCCATGCGAAGAACGTCAACCTCGGCGACGAGAAGACGGCCATGGACTGGGCCCTCACCCAGGGCGTGGACATGAAGAAGTTCCAGGAGGCCTGGAACGGCTTCGGCATGGCCGGCCGCGTGGCCAATGGCCAGGCCATGGCCGAGGCCTACAAGATCGGCGGCGTGCCGACCCTGGCCGTGGCCGGCCGGTACGTGGTGGTGGGCAAGGCCGCGACCACCTACGAAGACCTGCTGCGCATCGCCGACGCGCTCATCCAGAGGGCGCGCAACGAGGGCCTCGTCGGCAAGTAGGCGCCCGCTCCGGCAGGTCGGCCGCGGCGTGCCCGCATTCCGCGCAGACCCGCCGCGGGTCTTCATCACCGGTGCCTCGTCGGGCATCGGCGCCGCCCTGGCCCGGGCCTACGCGGCCGGGGGCGCCGTCATGGGACTGGCCGCCCGTCGCGGCGACGTCCTCGACTCGCTGGCCGGCGAATTGCCCGTGCCCTGCCGTCGCTATCCGCTGGACGTGACCGATGGCGATGCGCTTGCCGCCGCGGCGGAGGATTTCCGCATCCATGCCGGCTGCCCGGACATCGTCATCGCCAACGCCGGCATTTCCGTCGGCACCCTCACCGCGGAGCCCGGTGACCTGGCCGTCTTCGAGCGGGTCATGGCCGTCAATGTGACGGGCATCGCGAACACCTTCGCCCCTTTTCTTCCGGCCATGACCTCCCTCGGGCGGGGCACCCTGGTGGGCATCGCCTCCGTCGCCGGCATTCGCGGCATTCCCGGGGCCGGTGCCTATTCGGCGTCCAAGGCGGCGGCCATCGCCTACCTGGAAAGCCTGCGCGTCGAGTTGCGCGGGACCGGCGTCGGCGTGGTCACCATCGCGCCGGGCTACATCGACACCCCGATGACCCGCCGCAATCCCTACCGCATGCCTTTCCTGCTGCCCGCCGACGAGGCCGCGCGGCGCATGCTGCGGGTGATCGAGCGGCGGGCGGCCTTTGCCGTGGTGCCCTGGCAGATGGGCATCGTGGGCAAGGTGCTGCGCTGGCTGCCCATTCCCGTCTTCGACCGCCTGTTCGCCCGCGCCGGGCGCAAGCCGCGCGGCGAGGGCCTTTGACCGTCCTCCCCTTGCGCATGGTATTTTTCTCCCCATGCCGCCCGATTCGGGCCGGCGAGGCGGGAGCGCAAAGGCGTGTTTGATCTGGCGGCGATCTGGGCACGGCTCGCGGCGGGCTGGCGAGCCCTGGTCCAGGAATCCCGGGAGTCCCTGACCCGGCGCATCCTGGAGCGGCGGGCGATCCTCTTCGTCCACCTGTTCGCCTTCCTCGTCTTCGGTCCCGTCGGGCTGCTCGTGACCGCGGGCGTCCATGCCGGCGTCCTCGCGTGGCAGGCCGGCGAGGGTGCCGTTCCCACCGCTGCCCGCACCGTGGATGGGGGACCTTCCCGGGCCGAGGCCGCGTTCCGCTCCGTCTTCCGGCGCCCATCCACCGCCGCACCCGCCGATTCGTCCGTTTCACCCGCTGCCTCCTCGGGAGTACCCGCCATGCCGCGTTTCCTCAAATTCGTGCTTTCCCTCGTTGCCGCCGGCCTGCTGCTCTGGCTGATCTCGCCCTTCGCCATCGTGCCCGCCGGCCACCGGGGCGTCGTCACCACCTTCGGCAAGGTGTCGCGGGA
>DAOLKI010000197.1:0-5458 GCA_035331665.1 Rhodocyclaceae bacterium | reverse complement strand
GTCAGGTCGACCTGCGCCCCGCCCGAGCCCGTCCGCATCGGATTCATCGGCGGGACCTCGGGACGGGTCGCGGACCTCGGCATCGCGGGTCGCGACGCCGTGTTGCTGGCCGTCGACCTGCGCAACCAGGCGGGCGGAGTGGCCGGCCGCAAGGTGGAGGTCCTCGTCCGCGACGACCGGCAGGATCCGGAGAGGGCCCGCGAGGTGGCGCGCGATCTGATCGCCCAGGGCGTCGCCGGCATCGTGGGGCCGATGACCAGCGCCATGGCCGTCGCGACCGTGCCGGTCACCGACGCCGCGGGAGTCGTCCTCGTCAGCCCGACCGCCTCGACGGACTTGCTGACCGGCAAGGACGACAGCTTCTTCCGGGTGAACGCGCCGACCCTGGACAATGCCAGCCGCATCGCGCGCCACCATGCCGCCCGGCAGGCGACCAGGCGCCTGGCGGTGGCCTACGATCTGGGCAACAAGGCCTACGCGGAGAGCTGGCTGGACGGTTTCCGCGCCGCCTACCTCGAGGGGGGCGGCGAACTGGTCAAGGTCATCCCCTTCTCGTCGGGGGGTGACGAGACATTCCTGGCGCTGGCGAACAGCCTGCTCGCGACCCGGCCCGACGGCGTGCTGACCGTCGCCAACTCGATGGATACGGCCCTGCTCTGCCAGCAGATCAGGAAGCTGGATGCCCGCATACCCATATTGACTTCCGAATGGGCGGCCACCGAAAGGCTGATCGAACTCGGCGGCAAGGCGGTCGAGGGCGTCGTCGTCGCGCAGAACTTCGACCGCGACAGCAGCGCGCCGGCGTACCGGGCGTTCCTGGAAGCCTACCGCGCCCGCTTCCACCGGGAACCCGGATTCGGCGGCGTCATCGCCTTCGACGCCGCCAACGTGATGATGCAGGCCCTGGCCAGGCGCAAGCCCGGCCAGGGCCTCAAGGAGGCCATCCTCGCCGATCCGCGTTTCGACGGCGTCCAGGAACCGGTGACCTTCGATGCCTTCGGAGACGTGCGGCGCAGCCTGTTCATCACCGTCGTTCGCGACGGCCGGTTCGTGGTGGTCGAGTAGGCAATGGCCGCGCAGCGATCGCTGAGGCCCTGGCTGGCGCTGCGCATCGCGCTGGCCGCCTTCGCGCCCCTGGTCGCGGTGGCGGCGCTGATCGTCACGGCCGTGCTGCCGCAACTGCGCACCGACCTGGAAGTGCGCTACCAGACGCTGGCCCAGGCGATCGCGGGACGGACCGAGGCGCACCTGCTCGGGGCCGGGCGGCAATTGCTCGCCATCGCCGAGGACATGGCGCGCAACCCCGCCGGTGCCGCGGATTGGACCGCCACGCTGGACGCGCACGCCGGCACCGGCGACGTCTTCTCGGCCATCTATGCCACCGATGCCCGCGATACGGTCCGCGCGGTCGGCCTGCCCATCGAGGAAAGGAATCATCGCGTGGACCTGGTGGGCCTGGACCTTTCCCGCTGGCCGGCCTTGCGCGAGGCCCGGGAGCGGAAGATGGCCATCTGGTCGGAGACCTTCCTGTCCGCCGTGACCGGCCGCCTCGCCGTCACCCTGGCGATTCCCGCCGCCGACAGGCTCCTGGTCGGGGAGATCGCGCTGGACCGGCTTTCGGAGTTCCTCGGCCACGTGCACACGGATTCGGGAATGCTCACCATGATCCTGGACCGGCAGGGCCAGTTGATCGCCCATTCCCACGCCGCCCTGGGCGGGCAGCAGAGCAACCTCGGCCACCTGCCCGTGCTGCGCGAAGCCCTGGCCGGACAACCGGTCACGCGCAGTTTCGAACTCGATCACCTGGCCCATGTCGGCACGGCGGTGCGCGTGCCGGAGCTCGGCTGGGTGGTCCTCGTGGCGCAGCCGCAGGCCGAGGCCTTCCGGCCTTTCCGGTCCACCCTGTGGGTCCTGGCCGCCGTCGCCGTGCTCGCGTCGCTCCTCGTCGTCCTCGTCGCGTGGGCCCTGGCCCGCGGTTTCGCGCGGCGCATCCACCGCTACACGGAACAGGTCCACGCCATCGCGAACGGCGACTACGGCCGTCCGTGGCCGACCTCGCGCATCCGGGAACTGGACCGCCTGGCCGAGGATCTGGAAAGGATGTCCTCCGCCATCCGGCAGCGGGAACGGGACCTGGCCACCAGCGAGGCGCGTTACCGGTCGGTGATCGACAACGCGCCGCTGGTGATCTTCCAGTTCGACGACCGGGGAATCTTCGCGCTCAGCGAGGGAAAGGCCCTGGCCCGCATCGGCCTCAGGGGCGGCGAAGCGGTGGGGCGGTCGGTATTCGAGGTGTATCGCGACTTCCCGGATATCTGCGACCGTGCCCGGCGGGCGATTTCGGGCCAACCGCAGCACTATGGGTATCAGATCGCCGGCACCGCGTTCGACGTCCATCTGCAGCCCGTCCGGGGAGCCGACGATCGCGTCCAGGTCATGGGGCTCGCGGTGGACATCACGGAGCGCCAACGCGCCGAGGAGGCCCTGCGGCAGGCCAACGTGGTGGTCGAGAACAGTCCGGTGATCCTCCTGCGCTGGCGGGTCGCCGAGGATTGGCCCGTGGTCTTCGTGTCCGACAACGTCACCCAGTTCGGGTACTCGCCGGCGGAGTTCCTGGACGGCTCGCTGCCGTTCGCGTCCGTCGTGCATCCCGAGGACAGGCCGCGCATCCGCGAGGAACTGGCGCGCAATGCCGAAGGCGGCGCGGATCACTTCCAGATGGAATACCGGATCCTCACCCGCGACGGCCGGGTCCGCTGGGTGGACGACCGGACCGCCGTCGAACGCGATGCATCCGGCCGGATCGCCTACCATCAGGGCATCCTGCTCGACGTGACGGACCGCAGGCTGGCCGAGGAGGCGTTGCGCGCCAGCGAAGCCCGGTTCCGGGACCTCTCGTCGATGGCGTCGGACTGGTTCTGGGAACAGGACGACCAGTTCCGGTTCACGTTCTTCACCTGGAGCGGAACGATGTCGGACCTGGAACGCGATGGGGCCGGCCAGTCCGATCTCATCGGCAGGACGCGCTGGGAACTGCCCATCGACCTGACGCACGAGCAGTGGGCCGCCCACCGCCGGGTGCTCGAGGACCACCAGCCCTTCCGCGACCTGGAATATTCGATACGCACCGAGACGGGGGGAACCCGCTGGTTCAACGTCAACGGCCGGCCGCTGTTCGACGATTCGGGTCGCTTCACCGGTTACCGCGGCACCGGCCGCGACATCAGCGACCGCAAGCACGCCGAAGAGGCCCTGCGGCGCGGCAACCGCCAGTTGAGGATCCTGAGCCACTGCAACCAGGCCCTCATCCGCACCACCGACGAGACCGAACTGCTGGCCACCGTCTGCCTCATGGCGGTGACCGAAGGCGGTTACCGGATGGCCTGGGTCGGCTATCGCGACGACGACCCGGCGGGGCCGGTCCGCCCGGTGGCCCATGCCGGACTCGACAACGGGTACCTGCAGGACATGCGCGCCTCCTGGTTGGACGGCGACGGCGGGCCTGCCGCGACCGCGATGCACACCGGCAAACCCTGCCTGGTCCAGGACCTCGATTGCGAATCCGGGTCCGTGACGGACCGGGATGCCGCCGCCCGCCGCGGCTTTGCCTCCGCCTGCGCCCTGCCGCTCGCCGCGGACGGTCGCCCGTTCGGGGCGCTGGTGGTGTATGCCGCGACGAAGAACGCGTTCGATCCGGAGGAGGTCCTGCTGCTCACCGAACTCGCCAACGACCTGGCTTTCGGCGTCGCGGCCCTGCGCGCGCGACTGGCCCACGAACGCATCAACCAGGCCTTGCAGCAGAACGAGTTCTTCCTGCGCAAGTCGCAGGAGGTCGGCGAACTGGGCTCCTACCTCTTCGACGCGCGGCAAGGCCTGTGGATCAATTCGCCGATGCTGGACAGCATTTTCGGCATCGACGAGAGCTACCCCCGGACCGTCGGCGGCTGGATCGCGCTCGTCCATCCCGAAGACCGCGACGCCATGCTCGGCTACCTGAACGACCGGGTCCTGACCGGCCTGGAAAAATTCGACCGGGAGTACCGCATCGTGCGCCACGCGGACCATGCCCTGCGCTGGGTGCACGGCATCGGAGAAATGGAGTTCGACGAGGCCGGCATGCCGCTCCGGATGATCGTCACCATCCAGGACATCACCCGGCGCAAGGAAGCGGAAAGGGCGATGGCGGAGAGCGAGCGGAAATACCGCGAGCTGGTCGAAAACGCCAACAGCATCATCCTGCGCTGGAGCCCGAAAGGGGAGATCACCTTCCTCAACGAATTCGGCCTGCATTTCTTCGGGTATTCCCCCGCCGAGCTGGTCGGGCAGAACCTGGTGGGCACCCTCGTGCCGCCGGACGAGAGCACCGGCCGCGACCTTCGCCCGCTGATGGAGGAGATCAGCCGGAACCCGCAGGCCTTCGAGCACAACATCAACGAGAACCAGCGCAAGAACGGCGAACGGGTCTGGGTCGCCTGGACGAACAAGGCCGTGCTGGACGAACAGGGCCGGGTGGCCGAGGTGTTCAGCGTCGGCACCGACATCACCGACCGCAAGCGGGCGGAAGACGAGTTGCGCCGGCATCGGGAGCACCTGGAGGAACTGGTCGCCGAGCGCACGGCGGAGCTGCGCCGCGCCATGAACCATCTGGTGCAGTCGGAGAAGCTCGCGGCCCTGGGCAGCCTGGTGGCCGGCGTCGCCCACGAGCTCAACACGCCCCTCGGCAACGCCCGCGTGGTGGCCAGCGCCCTGGAGGAGGACGTGCGGGCCCTCGCGTCTTCCGCCGCGGCCGGCACCATGCGCCGCTCGCACCTGGACGCCTTCCTGGAGCGCGGCCGCGCGGCCGCCGCCATGCTCGAGCGGAACACGGTGCGCGCCGCCGACATGATCGAGCACTTCAAGCAGGTGGCGGTGGACCAGGCCAGCACGCGCCGGCGCAGCTTCGACCTGCGCCAGACGATCGAGGAATTCCTGACCGCCCTGCAGCCCCAGTTCCGGCGGATCGTCCACGCCATCGATCTGGACATACCGGCCGGGATCGAGATGGACAGCTACCCGGGGCCCCTGGAGCAGGTGATCGCCAACCTGGTCACCAACTCGCTGGTGCACGGATTCGCCGGGCGGTCCGCAGGCCGCATAGCGCTGGCAAGCGTCGAGACCGGCCCGCAGCGCGTCGTCCTGCGCTATTCGGACGACGGGGTCGGCATACCGCCGGAGCATCTCCGCCGGATATTCGAGCCGTTCTTCACGACCCGCATGGGCCTGGGCGGCAGCGGGCTCGGGCTGTACATCGTCTACAACCTCGTGACCGGCCTGCTCGGCGGAACGATCGAGGCGGCCAGCCCGCCCGGCGGCGGCGCCGCATTCACCATCGGGCTGCCGCTTCGCGCGCCGGAAGGCTGAGCGCCGGGCCGACGGCGTCGTCGCTCTGCGCTTCCCCCGGGATCCGACCCGGGAACGG
>DAOLKI010000196.1:0-5458 GCA_035331665.1 Rhodocyclaceae bacterium | reverse complement strand
GCGATCATCCGTCGGGAATCGTGCCTGCCGCCAAATGCGGCCGGGCAATCCCTGCTGCGGGTCCTGCCCGTTCCGCCGCGAGGCCGGCGGACATGGGTGATTCCCGGCCGCCCCGCCGGCGGCAAGACGCTTCTCCCCGCCGCGGTCCGGTCCTGCCGAACGGTCGGCCGGCCGTTCAGGCCGGCCAGGCGCACCGGCGAAGGTCCCGCGCGACGCTCGTCCGCATCCTCGCCCGCCGTGCAGAAGCGGAATTCGATGGCCATTCCCGCTCCGCAACGGCCGTGCCGTTCGACCCGGCTGCGTGCCCGACGAATGCCGCGACCTCCCTTGTGCGCCAGGGTCGCCCGCGCGCACACGCGACGTCGCGAGGCGCATGGCGTCCGGGGTCGTCGGCTTGCGGGTCGCGCGTCGAGTCGCCTTCCCGGTCAGTGTTTCAGAATGCGCGCCAGGAACTGCCGTGCCCGTTCCGATGCCGGTTCCGAGAAGAAGGCCTCGGTCGCGGCGTCCTCGACAATGCGCCCGCGATCCATGAACACCACCCGTCGCGCCACGCGTCGCGCGAAGCCCATTTCGTGCGTCACCACCATCATGGTCATGCCTTCGGCCGCCAACTCACCCATCACGTCCAGGACTTCGGCGATCATCTCGGGATCCAGGGCCGAGGTGGGCTCGTCGAACAGCATGCACACCGGATCCATGGCCAAGGCCCGGGCAATGGCGACCCGCTGCTGCTGGCCTCCCGACAGTTGCGCGGGATGCTTTGTCGCCTGGTCGGCGAGTCCGACCCGGGCAAGCAGGGCGTGAGCCCTGTCCCTGGCCTCGTCGGCGCCCCGCCGCAGGACCTTTTCCTGGGCCAGGGTCAGGTTTCGCTCGATGCTCAGGTGGGGAAAGAGTTCGAAATGCTGGAATACCATGCCGACGTGGGCGCGCAGCTTCGACAGGTCCGTCGCCGGGTCCGCAACGGAGACCCCGTTCACCCGTACCTTTCCCTGCTGGAAGGGTTCCAGTCCATTGACGCATTTGACGAGGGTCGATTTGCCGGATCCCGACGGGCCGCAGACCACCACCACCTCGCCCTTCGCGACCTGTGTCGTGCAATCCTCCAGGACCTGGAAATCCCCGAAACGCTTGCCCAGGTGTTCGATCTCGATCATCGCGCGGCGAATGACATGCGCCGGGCGGCGAGCCGGGTGGCGGTCCACCCGAGGGCCGCGTAGAAATCCAGCGCCGGGGCATTGTCGAGATCGACGAGCAATTGCGCCCGCGTCGCCCCCGCGCCTCGCGCCCAGTCGAGCGCCGCGGCCAGCAGACGCGTGCCCAGGCCCCGGCCCCGGTGGGCCTCGGCCACAACCACGTCCTCGATCCACGCGGACATTGCGCCCTCCGCCGTCGAAATCACCAGTTGCGCGGTCGCCACGGCGACTGCCGGCCCTCCCGCCGGCCGTGCCGTGAGCACGACCGCCCGGGGTTCCGCGATCAACAGGGACAAGCCGCGGAACTGTTTTTCCGTGTCGGCCCGGAAGTCCTGTTCGATACCGAACAACACCCCGAGCAGCGCCACGAGTTCGGGGAGGTCGGCGGCCGTGGCATGCCCGATTTCGTAGTCGTCCATTGCCGTGATTCTCCTGCAAGCGCGCAGGGGCGAGGAGTAAAATTTCGCGCCTATGTCCCCTCCCGGCTTCGTCCATCTCCGACTCCACAGCGAGTACTCGATCACCGACGGCATCACCCGGCTGGACGATGCCATCGACCGGGCGGCGGCGGACGGCCAGCCGGCCCTGGCGTTGACCGATCTGGGCAACCTCTTCGGGATGGTGAAGTTCTATACCGGGGCCCGGACGAAGGGCGTGAAGCCCATCATCGGTGCCGACGTCTGGGTGGCCCATGCCGGCACCGACGGTCGCGACGCGGGGGCCCGGCTGCTCCTGCTGGCCAAGGATCGGGACGGTTACCTGCGCTTGTGCGAATTGCTCACGTCCGCCTACCTGGCACCCCGGCGGCACGGTCGCGCGGAGATCGCCCGGGAATCCTTCGACGGTGACAATTCGGGATTGATCGCCCTCTCCGGCGGTTGCCAGGGCGACATCGCCCAATTGCTGCTGGCGGGCAAGGCGGACCTGGCGGAGCGCCGCGCCCGGGAATGGGCCGAGCGTTTCCCCGGGGCCTTCTACCTGGAGGTGCAGCGCTACGGGCAGCCCCAACAGGAACAGCTCGTCGGCCTTACCGTGACACTGGCCGGCGTCAGCGGATTGCCCGTGGTGGCCACCCACCCGATACAGTTCCTGGACGCCGAGGACTTCATCGCCCACGAAGCCCGGGTCTGTATCGCGGAAGGCTACGTGCTGGGCGACGCCCGGCGGCCCCGGAACTTCACGCCGGACCAGCATTTCAAGACCCGGGATGCCATGGCGGCCCTGTTCGCGGACTTGCCGGAGGCCCTGGAGAACTCGGTCGAGATCGCCCGTCGCTGCAGCCTGAGCGTCGAACTCGGCAAGAGCCGGTTGCCGATCTTCCCCACCCCCGCCGGTGTTTCGCTGGACGACTACCTGGCCAGCCAGTCCCGGCAGGGGCTCGAGCAACGCCTGGCGGCGCTCTTCCCGGAAGCCGCGAACCGCGATGCCCGTCGTCCCGCCTATGCGGAACGCCTGGAATTCGAGATCCGCACCATCCAGCAGATGGGTTTTCCCGGCTATTTCCTGATCGTGGCCGACTTCATCAACTGGGCGAAGAACAACGGGGTCCCGGTAGGCCCCGGGCGCGGCTCCGGGGCCGGATCCCTGGTCGCCTACAGCCTGGGCATCACGGACCTGGATCCGATCCGCTACGAACTGCTGTTCGAGCGCTTCCTGAATCCCGAGCGGGTGTCCATGCCCGACTTCGACATCGATTTCTGCCAGGACGGCCGGGACCGCGTCATCGACTATGTGAAGCGGAAATATGGGGGGCACGCAGTCTCCCAGATCGCCACCTTCGGCACCATGGCCGCCAAGGCGGTCATCCGGGACGTGGGGCGTGTGCTGGACCTCGGCTTCAATTTCGTGGACCAGTTTGCCAAGCTGATCCCCAACGAACTCGGCATCACGTTGGCCAAGGCGCGCGAGATCGAGCCCCAGATCAACGAACGTGTCGAGCAGGAAGAGGGCCTGCGCACCTTGTGGGACCTGGCCGTGAAGCTCGAGGGCCTGACCCGCAACGTCGGGATGCATGCCGGTGGCGTGCTGATCGCGCCTGGCAAGCTCACTGATTTCTGCCCCCTGTATTCGGCCGATGGCGGCATCACGACGGTCAGCCAGTTCGACAAGGACGACGTGGAAAAGGCCGGGCTCGTCAAGTTCGACTTCCTCGGGCTGCGTACCCTCACGATCCTCGACGAGGCCGTCCGCCTGGTCGCCGAGGTGGAAGGCGTGCACGTGGACCTGGACCGGTTGCCCCTTGATGACCGGGAAACCTACGACCTGGTCTTCAAGACCGCAAACACGACGGCAGTGTTCCAGTTCGAGTCCCGCGGCATGAAGGACATGCTGGTCCAGGCCAGGCCCGACCGTCTGGAGGACCTGATCGCGCTGAACGCCCTGTACCGGCCGGGCCCGATGGACCTGATTCCGAGCTTCATCGCGCGCAAGCACGGCCGCGAGAAGGTGACCTACCTCACCCCGACGCTGGAGAAGGTGCTGGCCAACACGTACGGGATCATGGTTTACCAGGAACAGGTCATGCAGACGGCGCAAGTCGTGGCCGGCTACAGCCTCGGCGGCGCCGACCTGCTGCGGCGGGCCATGGGCAAGAAGAAGCCCGAGGAGATGGCCAAGCAGCGCCAGGTCTTCGTCGAGGGGGCCGGCACGAAGGGCATCCAGTCCGACACGGCCAACGAGATCTTCGACTACATCGACAAGTTCGCGGGCTATGGCTTCAACAAGTCCCACGCGGCCGCCTACTCCCTGGTGGCCTATCAGACGGCCTGGCTGAAGCGTCACCACCCGGCCGCCTTCGTGTCCGCCACGCTGTCCTCGGAAATGGCCGACACGGACAAGGTGCAGTTCTTCTGCCAGGATGCCCGGGCCAACGGAATCACGTTCCTGCCGCCCGACATCAATGCCGGTGGAATACGTTTCCGGCCGGTCGACGCGAAGACCGTGCGCTACGGCCTGGGTGCCATCAAGGGGACCGGCGAGGCCGCCCTTTCCGTGGTCATGCGCGTGCGCGACGAGGCGGGTCCTTTCGCGGATCTGTTCGACTTCTGCCGCCGCGTGGACAAGCGGGTGGTCAACCGGCGGGTCATCGAGGCCCTGGTGCGGGCGGGGGCCTTCGACGCCCTCGATCCGGACCGCGCCAAGCTGTTCGCTTCCGTGGGGGTTGCCCTGGAGGCGGCGGAGCAGGCGGAACGCAACCAGATGCAGGGTGGGCTGTTCGACATGGGAGGCGGTTCCGGCACGACGGAGGCTGAATCCCATTACGTGCGGGTGCAATCCTGGGGCGAGCGGGAACGCCTTCAGCAGGAGAAGCAGGCCCTGGGTTTCTTCTTTTCCGGCCACCCTTTCACGGCCTATGGACGCGAGGTGGCGAGCTTCGTCCGGCGCCGGCTTGCCCAACTGGAGCCCCAGAAGGAGCCTGCGCTGCTCGCCGGGGTCGTCCATTCCACGCGCACACAAATGACCCGCCGCGGCAAGATGGCCGTCGTGATGCTCGACGACGCGAGCGCCCAGGTCGAGGTCTCGGTGTTCAACGAACTCTGGGAAGCCGAACGCGCCAAGATCAAGGAGGACGAGTTCCTGCTGGTGGAGGGCAAGGTGAGCCGCGACGATTACTCGGGCGGCATGCGAGTGACCGCCGATCGCCTATACACCTTGGCCGAGGCCCGGGGACGTTACGCGCGTATGCTGCGGCTGTCGATGAACGGCGGCTCCGATGCCGGTGCGGCCCAACGCCTGAAGAGCCTGCTCCATCCCTATCGGCAGGGTGGCTGCCAGGTGCGGGTTGCCTATCGAAACAGGGAGGCCGAGGCGGAGATCGTGCTGCCGGAGGAGTGGCGCCTGCGCCTCGACGATGCGCTGCTGGCGAGCCTTTCCGAATGGCTGTCGCCGGAGAACGTGCAGGTGGTCTATATATGATCCCGGGTCCGCTGCGTCTGATCGACGCCGCGCTGCTGGACGCGGTGAGCAACGAGGCGAAGGCCAGTCCGCGCCAGCGCAAGAACCGCAATTTCCACCCGACGGACAACCATCCGGGGCACCGGTTGCTCAATGCGATCGAACCGGGTTCCTACGTCGCTCCGCACCGGCATCTCGATCCCCTGAAGGACGAAACCATGGTGGTCCTCCGGGGCTGCCTCGGTCTCGTGCTCTTCGACGACCACGGCGAGGTGTCGGCAACCCACTGTCTCGGACCGGGCCAGAGCGCGGGCCTCGGCGCCGATATCCCCTGCGGGACCTGGCATTCCGTGGTCGCCCTCGAGTCCGGC
>DAOLKI010000195.1:0-5463 GCA_035331665.1 Rhodocyclaceae bacterium | reverse complement strand
AACTGCCCAGCCAGTTCATGGAGAACTTCTGCTGGGAATGGGACGTCCTGCAGGGGATGACCGGTCACGTGGAGAGCGGCGACCCGCTGCCGCGGGCCCTGTTCGATCGCATGATCGCGGCCAAGAATTTCCAGAGCGGACTGCAGACGCTGCGCCAGATCGAGTTCGCGCTGTTCGACCTGCTGCTTCACTCGGAATCCGGAACGGGGACGCCGCCGGACGTGCTGGAGCTGCTCGCCCGGGTGCGCCGCGAGGTGGCCGTCGTGGTGCCTCCCGACTGGAACCGTTTCCCCCAGAGCTTCTCGCACATCTTCGCGGGCGGCTACGCCGCCGGGTACTACAGCTACAAATGGGCCGAGGTCCTCTCGGCGGATGCCTTCGAGGCTTTCGAGGAGGCCGGACGCGGCAAGGGAACCGCGCTCGATCCGGATACGGGCCGGCATTTCTGGCGGGAGATCCTCGCCGTCGGCGGCTCCCGGCCGGCGATCGAGTCCTTCCGCGCGTTCCGCCACCGTGATCCATTGCCGGATGCCCTGCTCCGGCACAGTGGTATGATCGAAAGCACATGATCCTCGGGGTATCCGTCATGAGCCCTCGCATCTTCCTAGTGCTCTTGGTTGCCGTGGCCTTCGTGCCCGCACATGCCCAGACCTACCGGTGGACCAGCAAATCGGGCACCGTCAATTACGCCGACACGCCGCCGCCCTCCTCCGAAATCAAGAAGGTGGACAAGTTGAAGAGCGGGCCGCCGAATGTGGTGGACTCGGGCGGAACGCCCTTCGAAATGCAACAGGCATCACAGGACTTCCCCGTGACGCTGTTCGTGACCCCCGATTGCGAGGCGGAATGCAAGGCGGCACGGGATTTCCTCGGCCGCCGCGGCATACCGTTCACCGAGAAGAGCCTGAAGAACCAGGAGGACGCGGCAGCCTTCAAGGCCGCAACGGGCATCGCGGAATTGGCGGTACCCTCGGTCCTCGTCGGCGCGAAATCCCAGAAGGGGTTCGAGGAAGGCAGTTGGAACCAACTGCTCGACGCCGCCGGCTATCCGAAGACGGCGCCGAAGACCGCCACCAAGTAGCGTCGCCCGGGCGAAGGCGGCGGCTGAATCCGGATCCGGGGTTGCCCGGAGGTCACCGGGTCAGCGCCGACAATTCCCTCTCCAGAATCGCCGGGTCGCCGGCATTGAGTTCGACGAGCCGGCGCAGGTGCGTCACGCTGTCCAGATCGATGCTGTCGCACCGCAGTCCCACGTTCCGGCCCTCGACGTGCACCGCCGTCATCCACATGACGATGTGCGTATCGATGGACAAATCCAAGTGCAACTGGCAGTCGTCGCCCGCTTTCAACGACGCGGCGGTTCCCGTCTGGACGAGCGCACCCTTCAGGGAAATATCCTCCAATTTGACGACCTGATTGCCGTCCCTGGTCATCAGACGCGCCCGCGCGTCGAAAGCGGCCCGCCAAAAACGGCGCCGGTCCTTAGCCTGCTCCCCGTCCCTCATGTGACCTCCGCTTTCGTGGCGCCGCTACGTTTGGCGCCGAACGCGCCGCGGCGGAGAAATCGTAACCGACGAAGTACCGGGCCAACGGACAGTCGATGTTCCCGCATCCGTGCTCCCGGGCGCATTCCTTCCGCGTCTGGTCCAACAGGACCATTTCGTTGCAAACCGGACAGCGATCGAATGGAGAGTCGAACATTTCCGCCCCCTTCGATTCGATTATAGTCTCCGCGTGGGACCGGCGATGCCAAGGCACGACGGCCCGCCGCCCCGACTCTCCGCGAACGGAATCCCGCCATGACTGCCTGCCGGATCGCCACCTGGAACGTCAATTCCCTCAACGTGCGCCTGCCCCATGTCCTGGATTGGCTCGTGGCGGAAAAGCCGCAGGTCCTTTGCCTCCAGGAGACCAAGCTCGAGGACCACCGGTTTCCGTTCGACGCGCTGCGCGAGGCGGGGTATCACGCCATCCACAGCGGCCAGAAGACCTACAACGGCGTCGCGGTCCTGGCGACGACCCCACCCGCGGAAGTCATCGCCGGGATCCCCGGCTTCGACGACCCGCAACGGCGGGTGCTGGCGGCGACCGTCGGCGACCTGAGGGTGATCTGCACCTATTTCCCCAACGGCCAGGCCGTCGGATCCGAGAAGTACGCATACAAGCTGCGCTGGCTGGCGGCCCTGCGGGCGTGGTTGTCCGGGGAAGTTGCCGCCTGGCCCCGGCTTGCCCTGCTCGGCGATTTCAACATCGCGCCCGACGATCGCGATGTGCATGACCCGGACGCCTGGCGGGGCCAGATCCTCTGCAGCGAGCCGGAACGGGATGCCTTTCGCGCCCTGGTCGATCTGGGCCTGGAGGATGCATTCCGGAAATTCGAATCGGGCCACGGCCTGTACAGCTGGTGGGACTACCGGCAGGCCGCCTTCCGGCGCAATCTGGGCCTGCGCATCGACCATATTCTCCTCACGGCGCCGCTGGCGGAGCGGTGCACCGCCTGTCGCATCGACACCGCACCACGGCGCCTGGAGCGCCCTTCGGACCACGCACCGGTGGTCGCCGACCTGACATGAACGCCTCGGCCTTTGCCTCCCTCTATCCGGTGCTGGCGGCCCTGCCGAACGACCTCGCCGCGCGGGTCGTGGCCGAGGCGCGGGAATTGACGGTGCCTGCGGGAACCGTGCTTTTCGACGAGCGGCAGCCGTGCCAGGGCTTCCCCTTCGTCCTCGCCGGCGTCATCCGGGTGCTCAAGACGGCCGCCAATGGCCGCGAACTGCCGCTATACCGTGTTCTGCCCGGCGAGTCCTGCATCATCACCTCCAGTTGCCTCCTCGGCCATGCCGACTACAACGCGCGCGGCGTCGCGGAAATCGACACTTCCCTGGTCCTGATGCCGCGGCGGCTGTTCGACGATCTCCTGGCGCAACCGCCGTTCCGGGATTTCGTGTTCCACCTCTTCTCCGAACGCATGGCCGAGCTGATGACCCTGGTCGAGGAGGTGGCCTTTCGCAAGCTGGACCAACGGCTCGCCGGGCTCCTTCTGGGTCGGGGGAAGGTGGTCCACGTGACGCACCAGCAACTGGCGGACGAACTGGGCAGCGTCCGGGAAATGGTCAGCAGGCTCCTCAAGGGATTCGCGGAGCAGGGTCTGGTCCGGCTGTCCCGCGAACAGGTGGAGATCCTCGATCCGGGCCGGTTGAGGCAGATCGCGGGGGCCTGACCCGCGCAGCGCGGACCTCCCCCGGGCCTGTGTAACTTTGGTTACAGAGGCGGCCTCGGGCCCCGTGTTGAAATGCGTCTGCGTTCCCCCTCAACCCTCAAGGAGACCTTCATGAAATTCAACGTCGGCGGCATCGACCGCATTCTGCGCATCCTGGTGGGCCTGGCCCTCGTGGCCTGGGCGGTCCTGGGCGGCCCGGTGTGGGCCTGGATCGGCGTCGTGCCCCTGGGCACCGGGCTGGTCGGCTTCTGCCCCCTTTATCCGCTCCTGGGCATGAACACCTGCCCGGCCAAGAAACAGGCCTGACGTTAGCGCGATTCGACGGGGCGGCGGGCCTCCCCCGCCGTTTCCCTTTCGGCGATCCGGTTCGCGAGGCTCACGAATCGGCCCACCGGTTGTTCCTCCGCGCGTCCGGTCGGCGCCATGCCGACCGCCTCCAGGTCCGCGGCGGATGCGTAGTCCCGCAGGGTGTTCCGCAGCATCTTGCGCCGTTGCCCGAAGGCGGCAGCCACCAACCTTGCCATGAGTTCCGGGCTGCGGGCGTCCAGCGAATCCTCCGGCCTCGGAGTCAGCCGCACGATGGCCGAATCCACCTTCGGCGGCGGGTCGAACGCCCCGGGCGGGACGACGAAGAGCCGCTCCATGGCAAATCGGTATTGAAGCATCACGGACAGCCGTCCGTATTCCGGTCCGCCCGGTGCGGCCACCATCCGGTCCACCACTTCCTTCTGCAGCATGAAGTGCATGTCGCGAACGCGGTCCGCCGTGGCGGCGACGTGGAAGAGCAGGGGCGTGGAAATGTTGTAGGGCAGGTTGCCGACGATGCGAAGCCCGTCTCCCAAGGCACGAAAGTCGAACTGCAGGACATCGCCTTCGTGGATCACCAGCCGCTCCGGCGGGTAGGTCCGGCGCAGGCGCGCGATCAGGTCCCGGTCGATCTCGACGACCTGGAGGGTCTGCAAGCGCTCGAGCAGCGGTTGCGTGAGGGCCCCGAGGCCGGGTCCGATTTCCACCATCCGGTCGCCGGGAGCCGGGGCGATGGCATCGACAATGCTGCGGACGATGCCGGGCGACACCAGGAAGTTCTGGCCGAATCGCTTCCTCGGCGTGTGGTCCTTCATCGGCGCGCGACGATCTCCGCCGCCGTGCGCATGGCCGCGAGCAGACTGCCAGGTTTGGCGCGCCCCGTGCCGGCAAGGTCCAGTGCGGTGCCGTGATCGACGGAAGTGCGCAGGATGGGCAACCCGAGGGTGATGTTGATGCCCTCGTCGAAGGCGGCGTACTTCAGGACGGCCAGCCCCTGGTCGTGATACATGGCGAGTTGCGCATCCGAACCGGCCAGCACGCCCGCGGTGAACAGGGTGTCGGCCGGCAGCGGGCCGACCAGATCCATCCCCTCGTTGCGCAGGGACTCGACCACCGGGCCGATGACCTCGATTTCCTCGCGTCCCATGTGGCCGCCCTCGCCGGCATGCGGATTGAGGCCCGCGACGAGGATGCGCGGCCGCCGAATCCCGAATCGATCGCGCAGGTCCTTTTCGACGATGCGCAGCGTGGCCTCGAGATCGCGCCGGTTGATCGCTCCCGGCACCCGGGCCAGCGGGAGATGGGTCGTGGCGAGGGCCACGCGCAGGCCGGCGCCCGCCAGCATCATGACGACCCGTTCCGTGCCGGTCCTCGCGGCCAGATACTCCGTGTGGCCCGTGAAAGGAATGCCGGCATCGTTGATGACGCCCTTGTGCACCGGCGCCGTCACCATGGCGTCATAACGCCCGGCCAGGCAACCATCCACCGCCCGGTCCAGGATGTCCAGCACGTAGCGGCCGTTGGCCGGATCCAGCCTGCCGGCAATGCAGGGCGCGCGCAGCGGCACATGGTCGACCGCCGGCAGCGGACCGCCGTACCCAAGGCTCCGGGCCCGGTCGCGCATCAGATCCCGGTCCGCGAGGACGACCACATCGGCGGACAGGTCGATATCCGCGAGGGAAATGCAGATGTCCGGACCGATGCCCGCGGGCTCCCCGGAAGTGACCGCGAGGATGGGCCGGCGCACGGCGCTTGTCCCCCTACCGGTCCTCGAGCCGATATTCCACATAGGCCCGGTCGCGCATCTGCCGCAGCCAGTCCTGGTAGGCCTCATCGGCCTTGCGGCCGCGCAGTGCGCCGCGCGCCATCAGCCGGCGCCGTTCCTCCGACGCATCCTCGGTCTTGCGTTCCAGCACCTGGATCAGGTGCCATCCGAA
>DAOLKI010000194.1:0-5470 GCA_035331665.1 Rhodocyclaceae bacterium | reverse complement strand
GTGAAAACGATGGGATATTCCTTGGAGGCTTCCGAGAATTCGACGCCGGCGATCAGCACCGCCGTCGTGTCCCGCGCGAAGCGGAAGGGATGCTCGATGGTCGAGAGTTTGAGGTTGCGGTGCTCGACGGTGTTGAGCACCGTGACTTTGCGGTAGAAGGCGAATTGGCTCATGGCGCAATTCTAAGCGCAAACGCCGCCGCGACCGGCTCAGCCCGCGGTGACCACCTCGGCACGCCGCTGGGCGCGCCAGTTGAGGAAGGACATGAACGCCAGGCCGGCCCCGATCAGCAGCATGCCGGCCAGCTCGACGGGCGCCACGGTCTCGCCGAGGGCGACCCTGGAGGACAGGTTGGCCACCACGGGCACGCCGAGGACGGACAGGCTCGCCTGCCAGGCGGGCAATTCGCGCAGTACCCGCAGCCATAGCACCCATCCGAAGGCCGTGCTCACCAATGCAACGAATGCGAGGATCGCGGCGAAAGTCCAGGTCCACCGCGTCGGCGCCTCCGGGACGGCGACGACGACGGCGACCAGCAGCAGGGTGCCGGCGGCCATCTGCCAGGCCGTCAGGGACAGCAGATCGGCGGCGAGCGCCGCGCGCCAGCGCTTCACGAGCACCGTGCCGATCGCCCAGCACAGGGCCGCCCCGAGGCCCAGCAGCTTGCTCAGCAGGCTGGATTCCATGTTCCACGGGGCGATGAAGATGACCAGCCCGGTGAGGGCACTGGCGGCCGCCACCCACTGCGCGCCGCGCACCCGTTCCGACAGGAAAAGCCGCCCAAGCAGCAGCGTCCAGATCGGCATGGTGAAGATCAGGACGGAGGTGCGGCCCGCACCGCCTTCGACGAGCGCCCAGGTCTGGAAGACCATGAACAGGCCGGATTGGACGAGGCCGATTCCGCCCGTCTTCCATAGCGCGCGGGGCGCCAAGGACCGCCCGGTGGCCGCCAGCACGCCGAAGAGTGCGAAGGTGCTGACCAGGGAACGCAGGAGACCGAGCGTGAACGGCGCCGAATAATCCAGCGCCTGCTTGGCCAACACCCACGAGTAGCCCCAGATCAGCGTGAGCAGCGCGAGAGCGGCCAGGGCCCTGGGAGAACGCATGGAGGCGGTAACCGGTCGCCGGCCGCCGGCGTTCAGGCGAGGGCCGGCAGCACGGCGCGGGCGTTGGCGCCGGTGACGGCCACGACCTCCTCCACCGGGATGCCGCGCAGCTCCGCAAGGACCGCGGCGATGCGCGGCAGTTCGGCGGGCTCGTTGCGACCCCGGCCGATCCATGCCGGAGGTATGTCGGGCGCGTCGGTTTCCAGGACGATGGCGGACAAGGGCAGCGTGGCGGCCAGTTCGCGCAGCCGCGTGGCGCGATCGAAGGTCATCGCACCGCCGAAACCCAACCGGAAGCCGAGGCGGATGAATTCGTCGGCCTGCTGGCGGCTGCCGTTGAAGGCGTGGGCGATGCCGCCCGGGACGCGCACCCGGCGAAGTTCGCGCAGCACGGCGTCGACCGCGCGGCGCACATGCAGCAGGACCGGCAGCTCCCGCCGGCGGGCAATCTGCAACTGGTCGGCGAACCAGCGCACCTGCCGCGCCTCGTCCCTCGGTTGCACGAAGAAATCCAGGCCGATCTCGCCCACGGCCACCGGCGCTTCGTCGTCCAGCGCGCGCTCGAGGGCGACCAGGTCCTCGTCCCGGGCCCGATCCACGTAAATGGGGTGGATGCCGTAGGCCGGAACGCAGGCCGGATACTCGCGACATATGGCAGCCACCGCCCCGAAATTGGCCCGCTCCACGGCCGGCACGACGATGCGCGCGACATGGGCCCGGCCGGCCCGGTCCGCCACGGCCGGCCGGTCGGCATCGAATTCCGCGGCATCCAGGTGGCAGTGGGTGTCGATCAGGACCGGATCGGTCACGGCTTGCCGACCGGCACCGTGGAGAGGCCCAGGCTTTTCCAGGCCTGCATGCCGCCCCGGTACCACTTGAGCTTGTGCGGCGGATAGCCCAGGGCCAGGAGCTGCCGGATGTTGGTCGGCGACTGGCCGCACCAGATGCCGTTGCAATAGAACACCAGGGTCCTGGCATTCTCGAAGTTCCACAGGACGCCGGTCCGGGCGGCGCCGAAGGTGAGTTCCAGCATCTCGGCGACGGACTGGGCATCGGCATGGGCGGGATGCAGCCGCGTCCACGGAATATTGACCGCACCCGGAATGATGCCGGAGCGCTTCAACCAGTCGGGCTCGCGCGAGTCCACCACCATCACGCTGTCGTCCCGTCGCGTGATCCGTTTCAGGTATTCGAGCAGTTCCAGTTCCCCGATGGTCTCGACATTCGGGGCGACCTGCATGGGCTGCACGCAGAATGGCGGGCAGGGACGCGAGGTGAGCGCGTAGTCGGGATCGACCTCGGCCTGGTTGTCCGGGTCCCGGACGATGCGGAACAGCTTCCCTTCGTGAACGACATCCAGGTAGGGCTGGTCGGCCGTGATGCCGACCGGCTTGTCCTCGGCGCCCGCGCCGCCGGCCGCGATCGCGGCAGCCGCCGCGAGCGTGGCAAGGCGCCGGGATGCCTGCCACGTCCGCATGTCAGCCGACCTCGTCGATCCAGGCCTGCTGGATGGCCTCGAGGACGCGCTCTCCGCAATGCTTGGGATCGTCGTCGAAGCCCGGCAGCGCCAGCACCCAGTTCATCAGGTCGACGAAATTGATCCCGGTCGGATCCACGTCCGGCCTGGCCTCCGCCAGTTCGATGGCGATGTCGTTGATGTCGGTCCACTTCATGCTAATGCTTTCCTTCCCGCGCCATGTTGATGGTGTATTTCGGTATCTCCACCACCAGGGGGGTATCGCCCACCCGGGCCTGGCAGGACAGGCGGGATGTCGGCTCCAGGCCCCAGGCCTTGTCCAGGAGGTCTTCCTCCTCCTCCTCGGCGGATTCGAGCGAGGCGAAGCCTTCCCTCAGCACGACGTGGCAGGTGGTGCAGGCACAGGATTTCTCGCAGGCATGTTCGATTTCTATGCCGTTGTCGAGCAAGGCATCGCAGACGGTGGTGCCGGGCATCGCCTCGATGACGGCGCCTTCGGGACAGAGCTCCCAATGGGGAAGGATGATGATCCGGGTCATGGTCAGATTTGGTCGATGGACTTGCCGGAGAGCGCCCGCTGCACATTGCGATTCATGCGCCGGGCCGCAAACTCCGCCGTGCCCTTGTTGAGGGCGTCCATGGCCGCGTCGATGGCGCGCCGGTCGTCGCCGATGATCACGGCCTGGAGTTTCGCGACGCAGTGGTCCACGTGGGCGCGTTCGAGCGTGGAGAGCAGGTCGGCGTCTTCGCGCAGGGCCGACTGGGTGGCCTCGATGAGCCGCTGCGCCTCCACCTGGGCCTCGCGAAGGGCGCGACGGAAGGCATCGTCCGAGGCATGATCGAAGCCGTCCTTGAGCATCGAGGTGATCTCGTCTTCGGAGAGTCCGTAGGACGGTTTCACCTCCACGCGCGCCTCGTGCCCCGTGGTCTGTTCCCGGGCGGCGACCGACAGGAGGCCGTCGGCATCCACCTGGAAGGTGACTCGGATGCGGGCGGCGCCGGCGACCATGGGCGGGATGCCGCGCAGTTCGAACCGGGCCAGGCTGCGGCAATCGGACACCAGTTCCCGCTCGCCCTGCACCACATGGACCGCCATCGCCGTCTGGCCGTCCTTGAAGGTGGTGAATTCCTGCGCCCGGGCGATGGGAATGGTGGAGTTGCGCGGAATGACCTTCTCCACGAGGCCGCCCATGGTCTCCAGACCCAGGGACAAGGGGATCACGTCCAGCAGCAGCCAGTCGTCGCCGGCGGCGCGGTTGCCCGCCAGCAGGTTGGCCTGGATCGCGGCCCCCAGGGCCACCACCTTGTCGGGATCCAGGTTGTTCAACGGCTCCTGGCCGAAATAGTCGGCCACCGCCCGCTGGATCTGGGGCATCCGCGTGGCGCCGCCGACCATGACGACGCCCTTGACTTCCTCGGGCGCCAGGCCGGCATCGCGCAGCGCCTTGCGGGTCGGCCCGAGGGTCTTCTGGACCAGGGTGCGGGTGATCTCGGTGAACACCTCCGTCGTGAGCCTGACATCCACGTATTCGCCGCTGCCCAGCTTGACCGTCACCGGCGCCTCGCCGTGCTGGGTCAGGTATTCCTTCGCCTCGCGCGCCTTCGTGAGCAGGAGCCGCGCGTCCTGGGGCGACAGGGGCGCAAGCTTGGCCTCCTCGAGAATCCAGCAGAAGACCCGCTGGTCGAAATCGTCACCGCCGAGGGCCGAATCGCCGCCCGTTGCCAGCACCTGGAAGACACCCTTGGCGAGCTTCAGGATGGAAATGTCGAAAGTGCCGCCGCCCAGGTCGTAGACCGCGTAGATGCCTTCGGCCCCGTTATCCAGGCCATAGGCGATCGCCGCCGCGGTGGGTTCGTTGAGCAGGCGCAGCACGTTCAGGCCCGCGACCCGGGCCGCGTCCTTCGTGGCCTGGCGCTGGGCATCGTCGAAATAGGCGGGAACGGTGATCACCACCCCGGTCAGGGAGCCCCCGAGCGAAGCCTCGGCCCGGACGCGCAACGCCTTCAATATCTCGGCGGAAATCTCCACCGGGCTCCGGACGCCCTGCACGGTGCGCAGACGGACCATGCCGGGTGCATCCTCGAAGGCATAGGGCATCGATTCCACGTGCGCGATGTCCCTGAGGCCGCGCCCCATGAAGCGCTTCACCGAGACGATGGTGTTCTTCGGATCCTGGGACTGACGGGCCTGGGCCCCGTATCCGACCTCCACGAGGCCCTCGCCGCCGTAGCGGACCACCGAGGGCAGCAGGGACCGCCCCTTCTCGTCGTTGAGCACGACGGCCATGCCGCTGCGCACCGTGGCGACGAGGGAATTGGTGGTGCCCAGGTCGATGCCGACGGCCAGGCGATGCTCGTGAGGCGCCGCCGACTGGCCGGGCTCGGAGATTTGCAGTAGTGCCATGTCTTCTTGTTTTCCGCTCCCCGTTCGGGGGCGTCAGTTTTCGACGGCGGCGAGGGCCTCGTCGATTTCGTGGAGCAGCTTCTCCTGGAACATCAGCTGGCGGACGACGTCGGCCGCCCGGGCCAGGTCCGGTGCGACGTCGAGGACCCGTTCGAGTTCGGCATACTGACCCGACATCTCCTTGCGCAGGCGCCGGTGCAGGGCATCGAGTTCCTCCGCGTCGCCCGCCCCCCTGCCTTCCTCCACCGCCTCGCGCCACTCCATCTGCTGCACGAGGAACTCCATCGGCATGGCGGTGTTGCGCTCGATCTGCGGGTCGTGCCCGGCGAGCTGAAGCAGATAGTGGGCCCGTTTGAGCGGGCTTTTCAGCGTCAGGTAGGCCTCGTTGGCCCGTGTGGCCCATTGCATGGCCAGGCGCTTCTGCTGGTCCGACAGGTGGGCATGCTTGTCCGGATGGACGCGGGCCTGGACCTCGTGGTAGCG
>DAOLKI010000193.1:0-5490 GCA_035331665.1 Rhodocyclaceae bacterium | reverse complement strand
GCCATGCCATCATCAACTTCCCCCATCCGCTCCTGGAACAGGGCCTGGTGATCCTCGACACGCCGGGACTCAACGCCATCGGCGCGGAGCCGGAACTGACCCTGGCGCTGCTGCCGAGCGCCCATGCCGTACTGTTCATTCTGGCGGCGGACACCGGCGTGACCCAATCGGACCTGGTCGTATGGCGCGACCACGTATCCGCCGCCGGCCAGAACAAAGGCCGCCTCGCGGTCCTGAACAAGATCGACGGCCTCTGGGACGGCCTGCGTCCGGCCGGGGAGATCGACGCCGAGATCGGCAACCAGGTGGCCACCTCGGCCCGCATCCTGGGATTGCCGGCCGAGCAGGTGTATCCGGTATCGGCCCAGAAGGGCCTGGTGGCGAAGATCAACGGCGACGAGGACATGCTGGAGAAGAGTTGCCTGCCCGTCCTCGAAAGGGCCCTGGCCGACGAACTGCTCCCGGCGAAGCAACAGATCGTCACCGAGAGCATCGCCGCCGAGGCGCAGGACCTGGTGGCCGCGGCCGACGCCCTCCTCGGGACCCGCCTGGCCGGACTGAGGGAACAGCTTGCGGAACTCACCGACCTGCGCGGCAAGAACCAGTCGGTGATCCATTACATGATGCGCAAGGTGAAGTCGGAGAAGGACGAATTCGAGAAGGGCCTGCAACAGTATTACGCGGTGCGCAGCGTGCTCTCGCAGCTCACCAACAACCTGTTCGCGCACCTCGGCATGGAGGCCCTGCGCGAACACACCCGGAAGACCCGGGAGGCGATGCGCGACGCCGCCTTCTCGAAAGGACTGTCCGATGCCATGTCGGGCCTGTTCCGCGCGGTGCGCGACAACCTCGCCCGTTCGGACAAGGAGATCGGCGAGATCACGAAGATGATGGAAGCCATGTACCTGCGCTTCGCCACCGAGCACGGGATGAAACTCGACTCACCGCGCCCCTTCACCCTGGCGCGGCACGAGAAGGAGATCGATCGCCTGGAAGAGAGCTTCAAGCGGCAGTTCGGAGGCATCCTGATCATCCTGACGCGGGAGAAGCGCGTCCTGACGCAGCAATTCTTCGAGACCGTGGCGGTGCAGGTCCGCAAGACCTTCGAGAAGGCGAACCGGGACGTGGAGCACTGGCTCCGCGCCATCATGGCGCCCATCGAAAGCCAGGTGCGGGAGGTGCAGCTGCAATTGAAGCGCCGCCTGGAGAGCGTCAAGCGGATCCACGAGGCGACGGACACCCTCGAGGATCGCATAGCGGAACTTGAGCACGGGCAGCAACTGATCGCGGGCCAGCGGTCGGAGCTGGCGGAGTTCGCCGCCGAAATGGGGCGCGGCGACAAGACGGCGGATACGCTGCCCCTCGCCACCGCGGCCTGACGGGCGTCGCCCGCCGGGGGCGTCAGGCCTTTTGGGCCGTCAGCTTGAGGAACTTCTGCATCAGGCCGTCCTGGTCCTCGACATGGGCCGGGTCGCCGGGAATGCAATCCACCGGGCATACTTCGCGGCACTGGGGCGTGTCGAAATGCCCGACGCATTCGGTGCACTTGTCCGGGTCGATGATGTAGATCTCCTCGCCCTGCGAGATCGCGTTGTTGGGGCATTCGGGCTCGCAGACATCGCAATTGATGCATTCGTCGGTGATCATCAGTGCCATTGCGGATTCCTTCTGGTTTCGTCTAGTTTCGTTGTGTGACCTTCTTCGCCAGGCGCTCGGCCACGAGCGGCTGGACGAATTTCGATACGTCGCCCCCCAGGGTGGCGATCTCCCGGACCATGGTCGCCGAGATGAACATGTACTGTTCGCCCGGGGTCAGGAACACGGTTTCCACGTCCGGGTAGAGGTTGCGGTTCATGCCGGCCATCTGGAATTCGTATTCGAAGTCCGACACCGCCCGCAGGCCGCGCAGGATGACATGGGCGCCATGCGCATGGAGGAAGTCCATCAGCAGGCAGTCGAAGCCGTGCACCTCCACGTTGGGGTACCGGGCCAGCACCGTCTTCGCGATGTCGAGGCGCTCGTCCAGGGTTAGAAAGGGCTTCTTCGACCGGCTCTCCGCAATTCCGACGACAACCCGCTGGAAGAGCTTCGACGCACGGCGGACGAGGTCCTCGTGCCCCTTGGTCAGGGGATCGAAGGTTCCGGGATAGACGGCCACGCCGTTGCTCATGTCGCTTCCAGCAAATGAAAATGCACCTGTCCGGCCGTCCCGGCCCGAACCACCCGCCAGGGGCCCGGCGGTTCGACCGCCTCCCCGGCCTCCACGTAAACCCGCGCCCCGGCGCGGCACAGGCCGCCGAGATGCGCCCAGGTCCGGTCCAGCAGGCCTTGGCGATAAGGCGGGTCCAGGAACACGAGATCGAATCCCGATCCCGCGGCGGCAGCCGAAGCGGCGAATTTTACCCCATCGCCAAGGTGCAACTCGAGCCCGCCGCCGGCCGCCGTCTCCGGCGCCAGGGAGGCGGCATTTTGCCGCAGGCTCTGGAACACGCGTTGATCCCGCTCAACGAAAACCACCTTTGCGGCACCCCGGGAGGCCGCCTCGAAACCCAGTATTCCGCTTCCGGCGAAGAGGTCGAGGCAGATCAGGCCGGTGAGGTCCTGGCCGAGCCAGTTGAAGAGGGTCTCGCGCACCCGGTCCGGCGTCGGCCGCAGGCCCGGCGCGTCGAGCACGGCAACGAGGCGGCTGCGCCACTCCCCGCCGGTGATCCGGACCCGGCTCAATCGCCCGCCACGATGACGGTGACCATATTCTCCCGCTTTACGTGGCGGGCAAACGCTGCGCGGACATCCCGGGCCGTCACCGCCTCTATCCTGCGCGGAAAGTCGTCCAGGTAGGAGAGCGGCAGGCCGTAGAAACCGATGGCCGAGAGATAGCCGAGGATCTTGGCATTGCTGTCCAGGCGGAGGGCGAAACCGTCCACGAGATTGCGCTGGGCGGCCCGCAGTTCCTCGGCCGTCGGCCCCTCGGCGAGGAAGCCGGCGAGCGTCTCCTCGACCACCTTCAATGCCGCCCCGGCCTGGTCCCGTTTCGTCTGGAGGCCGATCTCGAAGGGACCTTCGAGGCGCCGCGGCTGAAAGTAGGAATACACGCTGTAGGCGTAGCCGCGCTTTTCGCGGACCTCCTTCATCAGGCGGGACACGAACCCGCCGCCGCCGAGCACGTAATTCCCCACGAGCAGGGCGTACCAGTCCGGATCGAGCCGCTTCACGGCCGGCAGGCCCAGGTGGATCTGGGCCTGGGTCGCCGGATGCGGGACCCGCAGCACCTCGGCCCGGGGAAGTTCGACCGGCGGCAGATCGTCGTTGGTCCTGCCGGCCGGCAGGTTCTCGGTGAGGTACTGGGCGATCCGCTCCGCTTCCTGGCGATCCAGGTCGCCGATGACGGACACCACGGCCCGCGCCGCCGAATAGCGTTCGCGATGAAAGGCGGCCACGTCGTCCCGGGTGAGGGATGCGACGCTCTCCACCGTGCTCACCCGCCCGTAGGGGTGGCCCGGATAAAGCGCAGCGGCGAAACGCTTTCCGGCAATGGCGTCGGGACGCGTTTCGGCCTCCTTGATGCCGGCGATTGCGCGCCCCTTCTCGCGGTCGAAGACCGCCTCCGGAAAGCGTGGCTGTGTCAGCACGGTCCGGAAGAGTTCCAGGGCCGCCTCCCTTTCCGGCTTTGCGGAAAGGGTGCGCAGGCTCATGCCGGCGCGATCGCTTTCCAGCGACCCGCCCAGCCTCGCCCCTGTGTCCACCAGGCGGGACGCGATCTGCTCTTCGTCGAGCGCCCCGGCGCCCGCATCGAGCAGGCCACGGGTGAGTCCCGCGAGGCCCGATTTCCCCGGGGGGTCGAAGGCGGACCCGGCGGCAAAGTCCACCTGCACATCGATGATCGGGATGGAGCGGGTCTCGACGAAATAGACGCGGGCGCCGGACGGCGCGGTCCAATGTTCGATGCGGACGCCGGCCAGGGCCGCGGACGAGGCCAGCAGGGCCAGTACGGTAACGAGGATACGGTTCATGTCGGCGTTCATGTCAGTGGCGGGCGGCAGTCGGTTTGCGCGGCTTGGCGGCGTCCAGCGGTTGCGGGTCGAGGACGGCCACCGTCAGAGTTTCGTCAACGAAGTACTTGCGCGCGACCGCCCGGACCTCCTCCGCCGTGACGCTGCGGATCTTGTCGAGGAGTTTGTCGATGTCCCGCCACGACTGCCCGGAAGCCTCGGTCCCGCCTATTTCCATGGCCTGGGCCATCAGGGAATCACGCTTGTAAACCTGCGCCGCCACCGTCTGCACCTTGACCCGCGCCAGTTCCTCCTCCGAAACGCCATCCTCCTGGATCCGGCGGATCTCGCCCCGCAGTGCGGCTTCGAGTTCCGCGACGCTACGGCCGGCGGCAGGTTGGCCGTCCAGGAAGAACTGGGCCTCGCCGCGCAGGGTCGCATCGTAACCGGCCCCCGCGGACTGGGCGAGTTTCTGGCCACGCACCAGGTTGCGCGCAAAACGCGCGGCGTCGTGGCCGTCGAGCACGGCGGCGAGAACCTCCAGGGCATAGGGATCCCGATCCGTGTCCGCGTCGTGCAGCTTCGGCATCTTCCAGGCCATGGACAGATAAGGCAGTTCCGCCGGGGCCTTGACCACCAGGCGCTTCACGCCGGTCTGGGGGGGTTCGTTCTGGGGCTTGCGTTCGGGCAGCGCCTTGGCCTTGATGGGGCCATAGTGCTTCTCGGCGAGCCGGAAGATCTCGTCCTTGTCCACATCCCCGACGACGACGACATAGGCGTTGTTGGGGGCGTACCAGTGGTCGTACCAGTCCCGCGCATCCTTCCAGGTCATGTGTTCCAGGTCGTCCATCCATCCGATGATCGGGCGCCGGTAGGGATGCGCCTGGAAGGCGGCCGAGTTCAGCGCCTCATGGACCAGCGCCTGCGGGTTGTCCTCGGTGCGCATGCGCCGCTCCTCCATGACCACCTGGATCTCGGATTTGAAGTCCTTTTCCGTGAGCATCAGGTTGGCCATGCGGTCGGCCTCCAGGGAGATCATCTCGGCGAGGGCGCGCTTCGGCACGATCTGGAAATAGGCCGTGTAATCCCGCGACGTGAAGGCGTTGTCCCGACCGCCGGCCTCGGCGACCCGCTTGTTGAACTCGCCGCCGGCCACCTTGCGGGTGCCCTTGAACATCATGTGTTCAAGGACATGGGCCACGCCCGAGGTGCCGTCCTTTTCGTCGATGCTGCCGGCCCGGTACCAGACCATGTGGACCACGGTCGGCGCCCGGCGGTCTTCCTTGACGATGATCCGCAGGCCGTTGGAAAGCTGTCTTTCGTAGGGATTGGCGCCCGCCTGACCGGCCAGGGCCAGCAGCAGCGCGAAGAGGGCGGTTCTCGTCATGTCGTCGTAAGAGCCTCTGTTAAAATGATTTTCGGCGCATCTTAACCTGCCGCGCCGCATAGGACATCGCGCCCCCATGTTTGGTTTCCTGAAAAAGAAGGACGAGGCTGCCGC
>DAOLKI010000192.1:0-5491 GCA_035331665.1 Rhodocyclaceae bacterium | reverse complement strand
TGGGCGCCCTCGAACAGCAGGTTGGCACCCGCATTGTGTGCTTCGTAAAGGGCTCGCGGCACGTCGGCCACCATCGGCGCCAGGCGCGGGGCGATGGCCAGGGCTCCCTCCAGCGTCTTCTGGAAATCGACCGGCTCGGCGCCGAGGAAGTTCTTCAATACGAAGTTGTGGTAATCGAGCAGTTCCGCCAGCTTCTCGGCGAAGCGCTTGGGACGCAGCAGGTCCTGCAGGCGCAGTCCGCGGCGCGCCACCTTGTCCTCGTAGGCGGGACCGATGCCGCGCCCGGTGGTGCCGATCTTGCCGGCGCCCTTGGCGGCCTCCCGGGCCACGTCCAGGGCCTGGTGATAGGGCATGATCAAGGGACAGGCTTCGGAGATCCGGATGCGGGCCTCGGCATCGACGCCCGCCGCATTCAGTTCGTCCAGTTCCTTGATCAGGGCATCGGGAGACAGCACGACGCCGTTGCCGATGTAGCAGGTGACGCCCTGGCGCAGGATGCCTGACGGAACGAGGTGCAACACCGTCTTCGCGCCGCCGATGACCAGCGTGTGGCCCGCGTTGTGGCCGCCCTGGAAGCGGACGACCCCCTGGGCATGGTCCGTGAGCCAGTCGACGACCTTGCCCTTGCCCTCGTCGCCCCATTGGGTGCCGATGACGACTACGTTCTTAGCCATTTGCGTTTTCCTTCAAAGCCTCGATGATCCATTGACCGTCCTGCTGCACCAGCCGCCGGTCGCATCCGGTTTCACTCCAGGTACCCGCGTGGCCGGGCAGCTCGGCGACGACCACCTCGCCGCGGGCCCGCAGGTCCTCGATGGCTGCGTGGAGGGCTTCATCCTCGGGCCAGGGCGCGAGGACCGCCGCACGGGGGGGCACGGCCGGCGACAGCCACGCGACCTCGCGCAGATCCATGGAGAACCCGGTCGCAGGCCGTCCCCGCCCGAAGGACTTCCCGACCTTGTCGTATCGCCCGCCCAGGGCGATGGCGCCCGGGTGTCCGTCGCAATAGGCCGCAAACACCACGCCGCTGTGATAGTCGTACCCACGCAGATCCGCCAGGTCGAAACTGACGGGAAGGTCCGCCAGGGCCTCGGCGAGACGCTCCAGTTCGGCGAGCGGCTCCGCGATCTCGTCCCATCCGGGGAGCATGCGCCTCGCCTCGGCAAGCACCCCGCGGCCGCCGTAGAGCTCGGGCAGCGCACGCAACCCGCTCCGCGCCGGCTCGGGGACACCGGCGAGCAGGTCCTGAAGAGAGGGCACGTCCTTGGCCTGGAGCGCCGCGAATACCTCCCGCCCCACGGCAGGATCCAGTTCCGCCCGCCGGGCCAGGGCCCGGAAGATGCCCAGGTGCCCGATGTCGTAGCGCGCGGCAGGCATGGCGCAGACGTCGAACGCGCGGGCCAGCAGGCGGATCACTTCCATGTCCGCCTCCAGGCCGCCGTGGCCGTAGAGCTCGGCGCCGATCTGCAGGGGTTCCCGGGAAGCCAGGAGGCCGGACGGCAGGGCGTGCAGGACGCTGCCGCAATAGCACAACCGGGAGACACCGCTGCGGTTCAGCAGGTGGGCATCGATGCGGGCCACCTGGGGCGTGATGTCCGCCCGGATGCCCATGGTGCGTCCGGAAACCTGGTCCACGAGCTTGAAGGTGCGCAAGTCCAGGTCGCCTCCGCTGCCGGTCAGCAGCGATTCCACGTACTCGAGCAGCGGAGGGATGACCAACTCATATCCGTGGCGCTCGAATTCGTCGAGCAGCCGGCGGCGCAGGGTCTCCACCCGCCGCGCCTCGGCCGGCGGCATGTCCTCGATGGCCTCGGGAAGCAGCCAGCGCCGGCCAGTCATTTGAACAGGCTCAGCATGATGAGGCCGATCAGCATGGACGACAGGCCCAGGAAACGGATCTGGCCGTCGGCCAGCTGACTCACCTTCTGGAAGGTTTCCTTCCAGACCCGCGGCGCCAGGAAGGGAAGCAAGCCTTCGATCACGAGCATGAGCGCGAACGCCAGCAGGAGAGTGGTCCACATGTCGGGGAGCGGCGCCGGAGACTACTTGCCCGTGCCCTTGCCGGCGCCCCGCAGGTACTTGAAGAAGTCCGAGTTGGGTTCGACGACCAGCACGTCGCCCTTGTTTCTGAAGGCGCCGCGGTAGGCCTCGAGACTCCGGTAGAAGGCATAGAACTCGGCATTCTGTCCGAAGGCCTGCGCATAGATGGCGGCGGCCTTGGCGTCGCCCTCGCCCTTGATCTTCTGGGCATCCCGGTAAGCCTCGGCGACGATGACCTCGCGCTGCTTGTCGGCGTCGGCCTTGATCTTTTCCGCTTCGGCGGCACCCTGGGAGCGCAGTTCGTTGGCCACCCGCTTGCGCTCGGTTTCCATCCGCCGGTAGACCGATTCCGAAACCTCCGGGGGCAGGTCCACGCGCTTCAGGCGCACGTCGATGATCTCGACGCCCATGGCGCGCATGTCCGCGTCGGCCTTCTTGCGCACGTCGGCCATGATCTTGTCCCGCTCCCCGGACACCACGTCGTGGACGGTGCGCTTGCCGAATTCCTCGCGCAGGCCGGAATTCACCGTCTGGGCGAGGCGCGTCTTGGCCACTTGCTCATCGCCTGCCACGGAGACGTAGTATTGCTTCACGTCGTGGATGCGCCATTTGACGAAGGAATCGACCAGGACCGGCTTCTTCTCGGCCGTCAGGAAGCGCTCGGGCTCGGGCGAATCGAGGGTCAGGATGCGCTTGTCAAAGACCTTCACGTTCTGGATCAACGGCCACTTGAAGGCGAGGCCGGGCTCGGTGATCACTTCGCGGATTTCGCCGAGCTGGAAGATGATCGCGAACTGGCGCTGGTCCACGGTAAAGATGGTCATGGCGGCGACCACCATCAGGCCGAAGACCAGGGATGCGATGAAGGAGAGGTGGCGGCCCATCAACGTTCGCTCCGTTCGCGCGAACGCAGGGAATCCCGGCCTCGCGACGAGGATCCGTAGACCCCGCCCTGTTCCACGGCGGGCACTTTTTCCAGCTGCGGAGGCACCTCGCTGGGGACCGCGGTGGCCGGGGCACGCTGTGCCGGCGTCACTTCCGGTGCGGCCGCCACCGCGGCAGCCGGAACCGCGACCTGCTGCATGAGCTTGTCCAGGGGCAGGTAGAGCAGGTTGCCGTTGCCCTTCGCGTCGATCATGATCTTGGAGGTGCTCGAGTAGACCTGTTGCAGGGTCTCCAGGTAGAGCCGGCTTCGGGTCACTTCCGGCGCCTTGTTGTACTCGACGAGGATCTGCTTGAAGCGGGACGCATCACCCTCGGCAGTCGCGATCATGCGACCCTTGTATCCGTTCGCCTCCTCCATCAGCCGGGACGCGGCGCCGCGGGCGCGCGGTATCACGTCGTTGGCATAGGCCTGCCCTTCGTTCTTCTGCCTTTCCTTGTCCTGGCCGGCCTTGACCGCATCGTCGAAGGCGGCCTGGACCTGTTCGGGAGGCTGCGTGCTTTGCATGGTCACGGAACGGATCTGGATGCCCGTTTCGTAGCGGTCGAGGATGTCCTGAATCAGCTTCTGGGTGTTCGCGGCGATCTGGTCGCGGCCTTCGTAGAGTACGAAGTCCATCTTGCTTTTGCCCACGATCTCGCGGATGGCCGTCTCGGCGGCCTGGACCACGGCATCGTCCGGATGGCGGTTCTTGAACACGTAGTTCTGGGGGTCCTTCAACAGGTACTGAACGGCGAACTGGACGCTGACGATATTTTCGTCGTCGGTCAGCATCAGGGCCTCCTTGAGCACCTTGTTCTTCTCGGAACCGCGATAGCCCACCTCGACCGTGCGCACGCCGGAGAGATTGACGATCTCGTGGCTCTGGATCGGCCAGGGCAGGCGCCAGCGCAGGCCCGGGTCGGTGGATTCCTTATAGCGGCCGAACTGGAGCACGACGCCGCGCTGGCTGGCATCGACGATGTAGAAGCCGCTGCCCATCCAGACCACCAGGACCAGCAATAACAACAGGCCGATGCCGCCGCCGAACTGGCGCAGGTTGATGGGGGGAAGCCCGCCGCCGCCACCGCCGCGCCGGCCGAACATGCCGGAGAGCCGGCGGTTCAGGTCCCGCCAGAGTTCCTCCAGGTCGGGGGGACCGCCGCCCCCCTTGTTGCCCCCGCCGCCACCTTCGGGCCGGTTGCCCCAGCCGTGGTCGTTGAGGGACATCAGAATGCCTGCCAACACGATGGTCTATGAGTCCGTGGAATACACAATGTGAATCGGAGATGGCCTGCGCGAACAAGGTCCGCCGGTCTCACGCCGCGTCGGCCTCGACGGCCAGCCCCTGAACCCTTTCCCGGGCGGCTTCCGCCAAGGCTTGCCGCAGCAGGTCCATGCCTGCGCCCGTACACGCGCTGACGCGGACGCGGCGGAGTCTACCATAGTCGTCCCGGTCGATTCCCGGCGCCGCGGCCGTCAGATCGATCTTGTTCCACACGAGGATCTGCGGCACCGCGTCCGCACCGATCTCCTTCAGCACGCTGTCCACCGCTGCGATCTGTTGATCCCGGTCCGGGCTCGCGGAGTCGATGACGTGCAGGAGGAGGTCGGCCTGGGCCGTTTCCTCCAGCGTGGCGTGGAAAGCGGCGACGAGGGAATGGGGCAGGTCGCGGATGAAGCCGACCGTGTCCGAAAGGATGACCTGGCCGGACTCCGGCAGGAAGACGCGGCGGGACGTGGTATCCAATGTCGCGAACAATTGATCCGCCGCGTAGGCGCCGGCCTTGGTGAGGGCGTTGAACAGCGTCGATTTGCCGGCGTTGGTGTAGCCGACCAGCGACACGGCGAGCATGTCCCGGCGATCGCGGGCACGGCGCCGGACGGCGCGCTGGCGCTCGAGTTGCTTCAGCCGATCCTTGAGCAGGGCGACCCGTTTGCCGAGCAGCCGGCGGTCGGTTTCCAGCTGCTTCTCGCCCGGGCCGCGCAGGCCGATGCCGCCCTTCTGGCGTTCCAGGTGGGTCCATCCCCGCACGAGCCGCGTGGCCAGATGCTGCAGTTGGGCCAACTCGACCTGCAGCTTGCCCTCGTGGCTGCGCGCACGCAATGCGAAGATGTCCAGGATCAGGCTGCTGCGATCCACGACCCGCGATCCAAGCTCCCGCTCCAGGTTGCGTTGCTGGGCCGGTGACAGTTCGTGGTTGAAGATCACCAGATCCGCCCCGAGGCTGCTGGCCGCCTCACCGATTTCAGCCACCTTGCCCTTGCCGGCGAAGGTGGCGGAGTCGGGTCGCTGGCGCCGGCCCTGGACGACCTCGATGCAGGTGGCGCCTGCGCTTTCCGCGAGCAGACGCAACTCTTCGAGGCGCTCGGCGAAATCACCTTCGCCGAAATCCAGCTGAACCAGGATGGCCCGGTTGCCGGTGGCGGGACGCTCGAACATCAGGAGTGGCGGACCGCCTCCGGCGGGTAGTTCAGGAGCGGATCACTCGCCCCCGTTGTCATGGGAGAAATTGACGGCCCGGGCAG
>DAOLKI010000191.1:0-5507 GCA_035331665.1 Rhodocyclaceae bacterium | reverse complement strand
TCCAGAAATCTGGCGGTGAACCGGGTCGGCATCATCGCATCGGGCGACGCGACGCCCGGCGCGGCCGACCGCCTGGAGTTCGCGGAATTGACGGGCCGCGACCAGAGACGCTGGACGGTGCTCCTGGTCAGCATCGATCACGCGGAAGCCTTGGATGCCCTGCACCGGGCGGAGACCGCCAGGCGCTACATCCTCCTGTGACGGCTGGTTCCTGCGCGCTTTCGCGCGAAACGACGCGCCCTGCCGTCCGGTGCGCGAGTCGCGCCGGCGGTGAGATCGCCCCTGGCCGGGGGAAACCAGGACCCGAAACCCGACCCCGCAATGCCCCTTTTCGCGGACTGCTTGAAATCCTGGCCGGCTCGGTTATGGTGGATCCCGGTTTCCGGTCTCGAACCCGCCCATGAACGTCCCGCACCGCCAATACCGCTACTATGACCTGGTCATGGCGGCCTTCGTCTGCGTGCTGCTGTGCTCGAACCTGATCGGCGCCGCCAAGGCGGCGCAGGTGGACCTGCCCGTCCTCGGGCCGGTGATCTTCAGCGGCGGCGTGCTGTTCTTCCCCATCTCGTATATCTTCGGAGACATCCTGACCGAGGTCTACGGTTATGGGCGGGATCGCCGCGTCGTGTGGGCGGGCTTCGGTGCCTTGGCCTTCGCGAGCTTCATGGCCTGGGCGGTATTGGCGCTGCCGCCGGCGCCGGACGAATTCAACCGGGGTTACCAGACCCACCTGGAGGGCGTGTTCGGCAACACATGGCGCATCGTCCTGGGATCGATGATCGCCTTCTGGTGCGGCAGCTTCGCGAACAGCTACGTGCTGGCCAGGATGAAGGTGGCCACGGAGGGGCGCTGGCTGTGGGCGCGGACCATCGGCTCGACCCTGGTCGGCGAGGCGGTGGACTCGGGCCTGTTTTACTTCATCGCATTCTGGGGCATCTGGCCCGAGGGGCAGGTGATGCAGGTGGCGCTGGCCCAATACGTGTTGAAGACGGGTTGGGAGGTGCTGATGACGCCGGTGACCTACAAGGTGGTGCACTTCCTCAAACGCAAGGAAAACGAGGACTGGTACGACCGGCACACCGATTTCAATCCCTTCCGCCTGAAGGTCTGACCGGGGAAATGTCAGGCGGTCGCCGCCGGCAACCGGACCTCCACCGACAGGCCGCCGAGGGCCGAATCTCCCAGCAGGACCCGCCCGCCATGCTGGCGCGCCACTGCCCGCACGATGGCCAGGCCGAGGCCGCTGCCCTCGGAGCGGGTGCCCGGCAGCCGGCGGAAGCGTTCGAACGCATGTTCCCGCTCGCCAGCCGGGATGCCGGGACCGTCGTCCTCGACCACGACCAGGGCCTCGCCGTCCGCCGGCCGGCAGGCGACGTGCACCCGCCCGTCCGGGCGACCGTGGCGCAGGGCGTTGTCCAGCAGATTGGCCAGCATCTCGCGCAGCGCGATCCGGGTGCCATCGATGGGCGTCGAGACGATGTCGAACTGCACGTCGCAGTTGCCGGCGAACGCCCGGGGCAACCATTCCTCCGCCGCCTCGCGGGCCACCTCGGCCAGGTCCAGTCGCTCCTTCGCCGCCGTGGAACCCGGGTCGGTCCGGGCCAGGGTGAGGAGTTGCGCGACGAGGCGCGAGAGACGCCCGGCCGTGGCGACGATGCCGGTCAGGTCCTCGGGGCCGACAGGTCGGACGGCGGCGGCATTGGCGACCGCCTCCACCTGGGCCAGCAGGCCAGCCACGGGTGTGCGCAACTGGTGCGCCGCATCGGCGACGAAGTTCCTCTGGGAACGCAGGGCCCGGTCCAGGCGGGCCAGGAGGTGGTTGATCTCGTCGACGACCGGACGGATCTCCTCGGGCACCGGCGCCGCATCCAGCGGACCCAGGTCCGACTGGCTGCGCCGGGCGATTTCGCGGCGCAGCGGTGCCAGGGAGGCCAGGGCGCGCCGAATGCCAAATGCCAGCATCATCACGGTGGCGAGCAGGACGATCGCTTCCGGGAGCGCCATACCCAGCACCACCTCGGCCATCAGGCGATCGCGTTTCCCCGTCGTCGTCGCGATCGTGATCTGGAACGGGCGCCCCCCCGCCTCGAAGCGCACGCCGACCCCGCGCAGCCCCAGGGGGCCGTCCTGGTGGTCGAAGAACGCCGGTGCGTCCATCGGGCCGGCCGGTAGTTCGAGGGGGAGTCTCGAATCGCCTGCCACCAGGGATCCGTCGGCATTCTGAAGCCTGAAGAAGATGCGGTCCGACGGTCCCGCCAGCAGCATGCGCTGCGCCGCGGCAGGCAGTTCCCGGGGGATGACCTCCGGCGCCCGCTGCATCCTTTCCACGTAGGCCACGGCCGCATCCGCGAGGCCCTGGTCGTGGGCCAGCGAGGACGCATGGCGGGCGACCAGGAAATCCGCGGCAGCGCTGACCCCCAACGCGATTCCGGCCACCGGCAACAGCCAGATGAGCAGCTGCCGGCGGAGACTGGCGGCTCGGCCGGGGGGCCCCCGGTCGCGGGAGCAACCCGGCGCGCCCGGTTCAGGCATCGCCCGCCTGCAAGTAGTAACCCAGTCCGCGCACCACGCGCAGACGTACCCCGGCAGGTTCGACCCGTGCGCGAATCCGCGACATCAGTTTCTCGACGGCGTTCTCCGACACGTCGCGGTCGCCGCCGTAAAGGCTGCTCAGCAGATCCTCCTTGGTCACGATCCGGTCGGACCGGACGGCAAGGAACTCGAGGGCGGCGAGTTCGCGGGCCGTCAGCGTCAGCGGTTGGGCGTCGATGTACGCCCGGCGCGCCCGGGAATCCAGCGTGAGCCGGCCCAGGGTCACGGTCTCCCCCGCACGCGCCCTGCGTCGCCGCAGCATGGCCCGGACCCGCGCCCGGATCTCCTCGACGGCTGCCGGCTTCACCACGTAGTCGTCGGCACCCAGGTCGAGGACCTGGACGCGCTCATCGACGGCGTCGCGGGCCGACAGGACGAGGACCGGTGTTTCGCATGCGAGTTCGCGCAGGCGATCCAGGACCGCTCGTCCGTCACCGTCGGGCAGCCCGAGATCCAGGATCAGGACCTCGAACGCCTGCGCCTCCACAGTGGCGAGCCCGTCCTGCAACGTCGCGCGGACGGTCACGCGATATCCGTCTTGGCCCAGGGTCCTGGCCAGGCCGTCGGCCAGTGCCGCGTCGTCTTCGATCAGCAGCAGATGGGTTTTGTGCATGGTCGGCACCAGAATGACGTTTTTTATTGTAGCGCCCCTGCGTTTGCGACCCCATGGATTACTCAGTGGGCGGGCCGCTGCGGAGCGCCATGCAATCCCAATCGGAGTTCGTGCCGCGCGTGCGATCCACGATGCAGATCGAGTCGGCTGCTGCGCGGATTCTGAATCCCGCCGTTGCGCTTCGCCTTGTCAGGGCCCGTATACGATCAGGTTTTGCGAAGTAAATCGGCAGGCCCTAGGCCGCGTCCATCCACATCCGTTCCAGGTTCTGGATACCCCATTTGGCGGGGTCCTCGCGAGCGATGATGCGGTCCTGGATGTTCGCGCGCGCCAGGTCGATGAGCTCGGGCTTGAGATGGGTCCCCGACTTGGTGGAGAAGAAGGCCCTCACCCGCGGGGTCAGCAGGGATTTTTCCGACTGCTCCACCACCACGGCGAGCCGCCCGGACTCCATCCGGACCAGGGACCCGATCGGGTAGATGCCGAGGCTGCGCACGAAGGCCTGGAAGATGCGCTCGTCGAAATGCCCTTTCCACTCCGCCATGCGCTTGAGGGATTCGGCCGGGTCCCAGCCGCTCTTGTAGGGACGGTTGGAGGTCACCGCGTCGTAGACGTCGCAGACGGCGCCCATGCGCGCGAACACGCTGATCTTTTCCGCCGGCAACCGGTGCGGGTAACCCGTGCCGTCCATCTTCTCGTGATGGTGGAGGCACACGTCCAGCGTCGATTCCACGATGTTCTGTCCCTCGAGCAGCAACTTGTGGCCTTCCTCCGGATGGCGCTTCACCAGCGCGAACTCTTCGTCCGTGAGCTTGCCCGGCTTGTTCAGCACCGCGTCGGGAATCATCATCTTGCCCACGTCGTGGACCAGCCCGGCCAGCCCCGCTTCCCGCGCCTGGTCGTCGTCCTGACCCATCTGCCGCGCCAGGGCGACCATCAGGGCACAGACCGCCACCGAGTGCATGTACGTATATTCATCCTTGTTCTTGAGGCGGGCGATGCTGATCAGCGCGCCGGGATTCCGAAAGACGGACGACGAGATTTCCTCTACCAGGGGCAGCGCATCGTTGGCGTCCAGCGCCTTGCCCATGCGGGCTTCCTGGAACATGGATGCCACGGCCTCCTTGGCCTTGGCGACGGTACGGGCGGCCCGCTTTATCTCCTCCTGCATCGAACTGCGTTCCGACATCGACGCGGGACCCGCGGGAGCGGGATTCTTCGCTTCCGCAGAGTCCTGCGCGACCGGCACTGTGTCGCCGACCTCCTCCACGTCGGGCGCCACGTCGAGGCCTTTGGAGGTGTCGATGCGCACTTCGCGGACACCGCTTTCGCGGATTCGCCGGAGGTCGCCGGTCTCCTTCAAGACGAAGGAGCCACGCCAGAACGGATGATCCATCCAGGAACCGCAGAACTCCTGGATGTACATGCCCACGCGGACTTTTTCGACGGGAATCTTTTTCAGCATTGCCGTGGACGCGAACCTTTCGTGCACCTCCCGCGCGCCGGATTCGGCGGAGTTCCACAGAATAGCGCGGGGCCGCCGGGCAATCATCGCAGAATTGCAACGTCGGCATGAACACGGACACGGCGGCGGGAGTGGGGCCCGTTGTCCCGGGAGGGGGCGCATCGATCCGCGCACCCGTCTGATGGGGGGCGGCCGGGCGGCGCCGGCCGACGATGCAGATTCTATCGCCGGAGGTGGAGGCCAGGGGGCTTGCGCGCCCCACGACCGGTTGCGCAGGTCGGCCTTCGACGGCCTGTAGACTCGGATTCGACGGACGTCGGGACCGAATCGCAGGCCGGCGCCCGCACGCCACGCGGCCGCCTTGTCCGTGTCTTGTCTCCGGCCGCGGGGGCTTGCGCCCCCGCTTTAACCTGCTGCGCAGGTTAGCCTGCGACGAAGTATCGACACCCGCTTCGCTGCACCCGTGACTCCGTCACAACCCGGCGTCCGCCCGCAGGGCGGCCGCCTTGTCGATACTTTCCCAAGTGAATTCGGGTTCGTCGCGGCCGAAGTGGCCATAGGAGGCCGTCTTCTCGTAGATCGGACGCAGCAGGTTCAGCATGTTCACGATCCCCTTCGGCCGCAGGTCGAAGTGCTTCCTGACCAGCTCGGCGATGGTGCCGTCCGTGACCTTGCCCGTGCCGAACGTCGTCACCCAGACGCTGGTTGGCTGGGAAACTCCAATGGCATAGGACACCTGGACCTGGCAGCGGCTCGCGAGGCCGGCGGCCACGATGTTCTTGGCCACATACCGGGCCGCATAGGACACCTGGACCTGGCAGCGGCTCGCGAGGCCGG